>QNDV01000274.1 GCA_003646045.1 bacterium | reverse complement strand
CCGGGGCGTTGCCTCGCCTGACCGGTTTGTCGCTGCGGCAGGCCGAGATAACGCTACAGCGGGAAAACTACCGTCTCGGGCGGGTGGTGCGCTTACGCCGGGCTGGCGTGAGTGATCCGGTGATTGTCGCCCAGGAGCCGGCGGCCGGTACCCATCTGTACAAGGCGGCGATTGTCGATCTGGTGGTGGCCGAGCCGGCACCCGCGGCCCTGCTGCGTATGCCGGACCTGCGGGGCGCGCCACTCTACAGGGCACGCCAGTCCATAGCGGCGGCGGGCTTCGTCATGGGGCCGGTCACCTATGAACGCACCGGTGCCCAGGTACCCAACACCATCATTCGACAGACGCCCGCCCCGGGCAGTCGCGTCCACAAGGGGGAACAGCTTGAACTGGTTGTCGCGTCCCGCTGAGGGCAGGGTACACGTGGCGCCGTCGCTGTTGGCGGCCGATTTCGCGGATCTGCGCGCGGACATCGAGTCCCTGACTGCCGCCGGTGCCGACCTGCTGCACCTGGATGTCATGGATGCTCATTTCGTGCCCAATCTCACCTTCGGTCCTTTTGTCTGTGGGGCTATCCGGCGCTTGAGTGACCTGCCCCTGGATACGCACCTCATGATGACCCGTCCGGACCGGTACCTCGAATCCTTCGCCCGGGCCGGGGTCGATGCCCTGACGATCCATGTGGAATGCGACGCGCCCCTGGTTGAGACGCTGGCGCGTATCGGCGAGTTGGGCCTGAAGCGGGGTATTTCCCTGAACCCGGGCACGCCCGTCGCGGATTTATTCCCATACCTGGAGCTGGTCGACCTGATCCTGGTCATGACCGTGGAACCGGGATTCGGCGGACAGTCGTTCCACGAGAACGGGTTGGCAAAGATCGCCGAGTTGGCACGACGCCGCAATGCGGGGGCAGGAGACTTCCTGATCAACGTGGACGGCGGCATCAACGACGAGACGGGACGCCGCAGCCGCGAGGCGGGGGCGGATATCCTGGTCTCTGGATCCTGGCTGTGCAAAGCAGAGGATCGAGGGGCGGCGATGGCGGTATTGAGAGGCTGATGCCGACTCCAGAAGCCCGTTGCTTGCCAAATCGCCTCCCCGGTATTAGTTTTTCCTTTCCGCGCTCCTGAATCCGCTGGTCGATACCGGCGCCAATCAGGCCAGCGCGAACCCAATAGTGTGTCCGGCAATGTTTTGCCGGGACTGCCCCGTGTCGCGCCGATTGTTTGCCGGTGCGCGGGGCTCTGTGTCTTTTGAGCAGTGGTCAGCGGGCGGGACCGATGCCCGCCGGGAGTTGTGACTTGTTCCAGGAATTGACCAAACGTCTTGACCGGGCCATGAAAAAGCTGTCCGGCGTGGAGCGTTTGACCGAGGACAACGTCAAGGAAGTCCTGCGTGAAGTGCGCCTGGCCCTGCTTGAGGCCGACGTCAACTATGGCGTGGCCAAGAAACTGGTGGCCGCCATACGCGCCAAGGCCATGGGCCAGGAGGTCCTGGGCAGCCTCACCCCGGCGCAGCAGGTGGTCAAGATCGTCAATGACGAGTTGGTCACGCTGCTGGGTGGCCAGGCGGCAGAGTTGAATCTGCCCTCGGCCAAGGACGCTCCCAACAAGGGCGTGGCCACGGTGATGGTCATGGGGCTGCAGGGCTCGGGCAAGACCACGTTCTGCGGCAAGTTGGCCCAGCGTCTCCTGAAGGAGGGGCGCCGGCCCATGCTGGTGGCGGCAGACATCTACCGTCCGGCGGCCATCGACCAGCTGCACGTCATTGCCGACCAGGTAGGCGTGCCCATCCACAGTGATCGCGAGCGCCGCAACGCGGCCCAGATAGTCAAATTGGGCCACCGGCGGGCCCGGGACAACAAGTGCGACGTCCTCATCGTCGATACGGCCGGTCGCCTGCACATCGACGACGAACTCATGGGTGAGCTCGAGACCATCGACAAGACCCTGCCCATGGACGAGAAGCTGCTGGTGCTGGACGCCATGACCGGCCAGGAGGCGGTGAACATTGCCACCACCTTTGCCGAGCGACTGGACTTCGATGGCGCCGTGCTGACAAAAATGGATGGCGATGCCCGCGGCGGTGCCGCATTGAGCGTGCTTGAGGTCACGGGCCGACCGGTGAAACTGGTGGGTGTGGGTGAGAAGATGGAGGACCTGGAGGTCTTCCATCCGGATCGCATGGCGAGCCGGATCCTTGGCATGGGTGACGTGATGACGCTCATCGAGCAGGCCGAGGAGCGCATGGACCTGGACGAGGCCGAGCAGTTGGCCGGACGTTTCGCCGAGGGGCAGTTCACCCTCGAGGATTTCCAGCGCCAGATCCAGCAGATGAAGAAGATGGGCCCCCTCAAAGGTGTGCTCAAGATGCTGCCTGGCATGAACGCGGATGTTCTGGACAAGGCCAAGGTGGATGACGGGCAATTCGGCAAGGTCGAAGCCATCATCAACTCCATGACCAGGCAGGAACGACGGCAACCGGATATCATCAACGGGTCGCGGCGGAAACGCATCGCCCGCGGCAGCGGGACCAACGTCTCGCAGGTGAACAAGCTGCTGAAGCAATACCGGGACATGAGACGCATGATGAAGCAGATCAACGCCGCCGGTGGACTCGAAGAGTTCGGCAAGAACGTTTTCGGCGGCTGACGGACGCGGCGGGCATGGTGCCCGGCGCGATACCAAAAGGAAGGGAAGGTCGATAGTGGCCACGACGATCCGACTGACGCGCATGGGCCGCAAGAAGCGCCCATTCTACCGCCTGGTCGCACTGGACAGCCGCAAGCGGCGGGACGGTGCCTATCTGGCGAACCTGGGTTACTACAACCCGTTCAACGATCCCCACGAGGTCGAACTCCACACCGACGAGATTGTTGCCTGGCTGGGCAAGGGTGCCACCCTCAGTGAGACCGCTCGCAGCCTGTTGAAGGCCGAAGGTGTGATGTACCGCTACTCCCTGGTCAAACAGGGCCTGGACGCCGCCGAGGTCGAGCGCCTGATGGACGAGTGGGCCGCCAAGTCCGCCGCCAGGAAAGAGGGCGCCGCAGCTGCTGCCAGTGCCAAGGTCGAAGCCAAGCGCAACGAACGCATCAAGCGCGAGGAAGACGCCAAGGCCAAGGTAGCCGAGGAGGCCGCCGCCGCCGCGAAGGCCGCCGAGGAGGAAGCCGCCGCCAAGGCTGCTGAGGAAGCCGCCGCCAAGGCTGCCGAGGAAGCCGCCGAGGAAGAAGCCGCGAAGGCTGCCGAGGAAGCGCCTGCGGAGGCTGCCGCCGAGGAAGCGCCTGCGGAGGCTGCCGCCGAGGAAGCACCTGCGGAGGCTGCCGCCGAAGAAGCGCCTGCGGAGGCTGCTCCCGAGGAAGCACCTGCAAAGGCTGCTCCCGAGGAAGCGCCCGCCAAGGCTGCCACAGAGGAAGCACCGGCCGGTGGTTCGAAGAAGAAGGGTGCCGACGAGGAAGGCTCGAGTTGAGCGCCCCGCAGGACAACGCTCCGGTGGAACCCGGTGAACTGGATCTCGGCAACGAGGACCTGAATATCGGTCAGGAGCGTGTGTTGGAACTGATCTCGTACATCGTGGTCAATCTGGTGGAGCATCCCGATGCGGTAGTGGTGGATGTGGTGCGTCGCGATGACCGCGACGTCTACTGCGTCAAGGTGCACGACGACGATCTGGGCAAGATCATCGGCAAGGGCGGCCAGACCGCCCGGGCCCTGCGGGTCCTGCTCGCTGCCGTCAGTGCACGCACCAATCAGCGCATCGGGCTGGACATCGTCGAGTAGAATGGATGATTTCGTCGTAATTGCCGAGGTCGTCAAGGCCATCGGTCTCAAGGGGGAAGTGAAGCTCTATCCCCTGCTGGATTTCCACGAGCCGCTGCTGGACAGCGACTACCTCTCGTGGGAGGACGGTACGCCGTTGCGAATCGGTGGCTACCGGCCGTCCGGTAACTGCGTAGCTGTGGCTCCGGTCGATACCCGGGACCGTCACGGTGCCGAGGCACTGGTGGGACGACGGATAGGCTTTCGCCGGGTTGATTATCTGCGGGACGATTTTCCGCGGCCCGCCGGTGGGTTGGCCTTCCGGTTCCTGGGGCGGATGGTCGTGACCGTGGACGGTAAACAGGTTGGTAGTGTGAGCGAGGTACGCCGGACCGGCGGCACGTTGCTGCTGGTGGTGACCACAACCGCGGGCGAGGTCCTGATTCCCGCGGTCGATCCGATCCTGGCGTCGGATGACGGCTTGGAGGGCGACCTGGTTGTGGATCCGCCGGAAGGACTGCTCGATGTCAACGCCGGTTGAAACACCGACGATCCGGATCCTGACGCTGTTTCCGGACATGGTTCGCACCGTGCTGGAAACGAGCATCGCCGGTCGCGCCCAAAGGCAGGGCCGGGTTCGTTACGAAGTCGTGGACATTCGCGACTTTTCGGTCGACAAGCATCGCACCGTCGATGACTCCGCCTACGGAGGGGGAGCGGGCATGATCATGATGGCCCAACCGGTGGTCGAAGCGGTCGAAAGTGTGCGGG
>QNDV01000273.1 GCA_003646045.1 bacterium | reverse complement strand
TCATGAAGGACTGTCCTTCTGCTGGGCCACCCTGGCCTCGATCATCTCGAGTTCCGCCAGCAGGGTCTCGTCCCGCAAGAGGGGTTTGACCAGCTGACGAAAACGGTTGCGGGCCCGGTTGATCCGGGATCTTACGGTGCCGAGCTTCAATCCGGTCACCTGTTGGATCTCCTCGTAGCTCAGTTGCTCCACTTCCCGCAGCAGAAACGGAATCCGGTACTTCTCCGGAATGCGGCTGGTGGCCTCGGCCATGATCCTGGACAGTTCCTCGCGCTCGATGGTCTCGGTGGGATCACTCTTGGGGTCGGGCGGATCCACAGGCATCTCGTCATCCAGGGGGGCGGGATTGAGGCTGATCAGACGCGGCCGTCGCGAGCGCTGCCGCATCTTGTTGCGCACCAGATTGGTAGCGATCGTGAACACCCAGGTGGAAAAACGGGCGATCTCCCGATACTTCTCGGCGTGGATATAGACGCGGATCAGGGTTTCCTGGGCCAGTTCCTCGGCCAGGGTGGGATCCTTGACCATGCGCAGGATGAAACTGAAAAGGCGTCCCTTGTAGCGCGCGACAAGTTCATCGTACGCCTTGCGCTGACCGTTCTGGACGTGGACGATGAGATCCTCGTCGCGCAGGTCGCGCAGGTGCACCCGAGCCTGTGCCGGGCTGCCGTGTAAGTGTTCGTCTCTGGACAGGATCATCCTTGCACTCCCTGGATTCGCCGTGGTGGGGAACCGCACCGGCAGTCAACGCCCCCGGCAGGATCGGGTTCCCGCTTTTTACCGCCCGAATATTCGTCCCGCTTTCCTGGTCACGGCGACAGGACCAACAGATCCGCCAGGGACCAGATGGTTACGAAAGTCTCGCGGCGCGGATACAGTATCGTCTGCCGGCGCAGCGACCCCAGTTCGAGCCGTCCCGGCCGGCGTGTGCCGGTGATCGTTATCTCGCCGGATTTTTCGCCGCGAATGCGCAGTACCTCTCCCGGACCGCCGCGTCCCCGCCCCCGCTGCACCAGGCGTCGTCGCAGCCCCATGCTGCTTTCTGCCTGGAGAACCACGTGCCTGCTGGCCGCGCCCCCGTCCAGGGTCCCTGCCACGGCAGCCGCTCCACCGGCAACCAGGGCCGCCAGATCCCGGTCCAGGGATTGCCACTGCTGCCCCCAGGCGTTGCGGGTACCACCGTGCTCCTTGTCGGTAACCACTGTCCAACCGTCACCCCGGCGTGCCAGCAGTGACTGCAGATCCAGGGCCGAGCCGCGGGCCAATTCGAGCCGGACCCGCCCTTCTTCATCCACCAACAGCAGGAACCGGCCGTCGGCGGTTCTACCCAGGGCGGTGCCCCGCCAGATACCGTCAATGAGAGTGCCCGTGGCGTCCCCGGGGTCTTGGGTCGGCGGCGCCGTTACTTCATCAGCGCCAACAGTTGCCAGAACCAACCAGAGCACCACGGGAGCAAGCGCAACCATGGCTAGTCTTCCCTGGTGCTGGCCAGCAGGTCCGTCAGACGCTCTGCGTCGCCACCGACGGCCAAAGCCCTCTGCAGGGTGGTGCGTGCCTCTTCCTTGCGTCCCAGCGCCAACAGGGTCAGTCCCAGGTGTTCCAGTACCACCGGATCCTCCGGCAATACGTTCACCGCCTGCACCAGATGGTCAAAAGCATCGTCGTAGCGCTCCAGACGGTAGTAGACCCAACCCAGGGAATCGAGAAAAGCACCGTTGTTGGGCTCCGTCTCCAGGGCTTCGCGAACCAGGCTTTCGGCCATCTCGAGGTCTGCTCCCTTTTCCGCCAGGAAGTACCCCAGGGAGTTGGCCACTTCCGCATTATCGGGATACTCGCGCCGCAGGCGTTCGAGTACGCGGCGGGCCCGGGCCGTATCCCCCATTTCGTCATAACATATGCTTTGCTGGATGTAAGCGGTCAGTCTGAGGCCGGAATCCTCCGCAGCCATGCCGAAGCGCCAGGCCGCGCGGTCATTGTCGTCCGCAGCACGGAATGCATAACCCAGGATCAACTGGCTCGGCGTATCTGATGCGGCTACCTGGGTCGCGGCCTGCATGGTGACCCGGTGCAGTTCCTCCCGCAGGGAATCGGCCCGGTCGGACCGGGGTCCGGCCAGGAACGGCTCCCACGCCACCAGCATGGCCCTGGCCAGGGCGACGCCGATTTCCGGATCACGAACGTCGAGGCGAACTGCCTGTCGATATTCCAGTATGGCGCCTTCCCAGTTCCCCAGGCTTTCCGCCAACTTGCCTTGCAGGTAGCGGCCACGCCCACTCTCCGGCCAGGTGTCGGTGATACGATCGATCTGCGCCGCGGCCTCCTCATGACGGCCGGTTCCGATGAGCATTCTGGCCAACCAAAGGCTGGCTGTCAGGCCCAGGGAGCCGTTCTCGTCCAGGTCCTCGAGAACAAGCACCGCCCGCTCCAGGTCGCCGGTACGGGCATAGACGTCCGCCAGATCAACACGGAAGCTGTCCTGGGGCCACCTTTGCGCGGAGGGTGCGTTCCGGCGGCTGCCATGTGCGGCCGGGACCATCGCATCGTCCGTGACATCCGGGGGTGGCTTCAGCGGCAGAATTTCGCGGTCGGCGCGCGTCGCAGCCTCCAGGGCATCGGTATGCCTACCGAGCACAGCCAGGGTCCGCACATACGAGATCCACAGGCCGGGATTTCCCGGCAGGGCGTCCAGGGCTTCCTCCAGCAATTCCGGGATGGCTGCCGTTTCACCTCCCTGTTGCATCACGTCGACCATTCCCAGGTAGATTTCCGCCTTGTGTTCCGGCATCACGTACATGGCGTCTCGATAGGCGTCCAGCGCTGCTCCCACACGCCCCTGGCGCAGGTGGATAGCCGCTTCGGTAGCCAGCACATCCAGCGATATCTCACCGCGGCGCCTCAGCTCCTTCAAATCCGCCAGGGCGGCATCCATCTGCCCGGCGCGAATATTCAGGCCCGACCTGCGCAGGCGCCATGACGAGGAATCCGGATACGCCGCCACAAGCCTGTCCATCACCGCGATGGCATCTGAGACATAGCCCTCCGCCGCCAGGGCGAACTGGAAGTCCATGGCAATGAGAGGTTGGTCCGGATCACTCCGGTAGGCCAGGTGGAGGTAGCGCAGAGCACTCTTGACGTCGCCCTCACGCAGCAGACGGTGGCCCAGGATCCAGTTGGTGGCAGAACTGGCGGGAACATCGGAGGCCGGCGAGGGAGCAGCCTTTGCGGCACCGGAAAACAAAGCGCAAACCAGAATCAGCGGGGGAATCAGGCGGTGCAACGTGGCTCCATTCTTGTGGGCGTTCGGCGCAGATCCGGGCGGTGAAGAACATTGCCGGGTCCGGACAAGGGGTCTCAGGACGATTCGTCCACCGGGTCCGGCGAGTCCTCCAGGTTGGCCAGGGCCTCACGCGCGGCATTCTGTTCGGCTGCCTTCTTGTTGCGGCCCTCTCCCGAGCCCAGGATTTCGCCATCGAAGGTGACCGCCACTGTGAAGATCCGATCATGATCCGGGCCCTCCACCGACAGGATCCTGTAGCGCGGTGGATTCTTGTGCCGGGCCTGGATCATCTCCTGCAGGCGGCTCTTGTAGTTGCGCAGCGACCGCCGCTTGAGTACCCGATCGGACCCATCCAGGACCAGACGATCGACGACGCCCCTGGCCGCATCGAGACCACCATCCAGGTAGACAGCTCCGATCAGGGCTTCGGTGGTGTCGGCCAGGATGGAAGAGCGACTGCGTCCGCCTGTGGCGGCCTCACTTCGGCTCATGCGGATATGGATACCAAGATCGACAGCAACCGCAACCTCGCTGAGGCGCGCGCCGCATACGAGCAGGGACTTCATCTTGGTCAAATCGCCTTCGGAGCGCGCCGGATAGCGACGATAGAGATGATCATTCACCAGCACGCCGAGAACGGCATCGCCCAGGAATTCGAGTCTCTCGTTGGATTCCTCGCGGTCCCTGCCCACCACATGTATATGTGATCGGTGCAGCAAGGCATTGCGCAGCAGGTCACGGTTGATGAAAACGTAGGTGAGCTTGGCCTCGACGGCGTCCAGATGGGCTTCGATGTCGCCGTCCGAGACGGGCACACCACCATCGTCACCTGCCGCCACCCGGCCGGTAATCAGTCTCAGTACAGTCCGCAGCGAGCGGGCCAGGCCCATGGCATCCTGCTCTCGGTCATCCCTCAGCGCCGGGCGCGGAAACCGAGGGTCACGTTGTGGCCGCCGAAACCGAAGGAATTGGACAGTGCGTATTCCACGTCGGCCCGGACCGCCTCGTTGGGGCAATAATCCAGATCGCATTCAGGATCCGGGTTCCCCAGGTTGATTGTCGGCGGTAAGACGCCGTCTTTGAGGGCCAGTATCGAAATCACGGCTTCCACCGCTCCGGCGCCGCCGAGCAAATGCCCAACCATGGACTTGGTCGAACTGATCTTGAGGTCGTCCGCGTGTTTCCCGAAGACCTGGCGGATGGCCTTGGTCTCTATCTTGTCGTTGAAATAGGTCGATGTGCCATGGGCGTTGATA
>QNDV01000272.1 GCA_003646045.1 bacterium | reverse complement strand
CTTCAGCAAGACCGGCATGATTGCCATCGACTACAAGGACGACGAGTTGCTGCGGCGGTTCGTGACCGAGCGCGGCAAGATCGCCCCGCGGCGCAATACGGGGACCACCCCCAAATACCAGCGTCCGTTGGCCATGGCGATCAAGCGCGCCCGGCATCTGGCCCTGCTGCCGTTCGTGAAGGAATACTACCGGTAGTCAGGAGGCCCGACTTGCTGCGGACCTGGCCCGGTTATCTGCCCGCCCTGGTGGCGCTGATCATGACCATGCTCGCCTGCGTGCTGATGGTCGTGGTGAGTACCACCGGTGCGGAGTCGGAAACAGCGGTGGGGATTCTGGCCCTGATACTGCTGCCGGTGCCTCTGGCGGTTTCCGTCCTGTGGGGCAGCGCGGTAGTGGTTTCACGGCCGCACCGTCTGGCTCTGGCGGCAGCGGCAGGGTGGTTGGTGGCGGCCTGGTTGCTGTTTCCCGCGGCAACCACCTGGCCGGTGGCCACCAGTGTGGCGGCGGGAATTGTCGCCGGGATCGCCCTGGGCGCCCGTTGGCGGCTGGATGTGGCCCTGGGCGGTATCGCCGCGGTACTCGTACCTCTGACCGTGTGGTCGGTGATCGAGATGCCGGTGGGCGAACAGTTCGACCTGCTCCGCCAGGAGTTGATGCCTCTGCTGGAGGAGAATCTGCCGGCGGGAGCGGGACCCGAGCAACGCAGTGAGGCCCTGGCCCGCGAGGAACAACGTCTGACCCAGGTGGCAGACCTGGTGACCCGCACCTATCCGTTCTTTCTGGGTACGGGACTGTTGGGTCAGAGCCTGTTGATCCTGTCCCTGGTCTGGCTGGTGTTGCGGATGATGGGTTGGCAACTGGCCAGCTGGCGACCGCCACCCTTCGGAAAGTGGCGGGTGCCGTTCTACCTGGTCTGGGTGCTGGCCATCGGGGTGGGACTGATGATCACCAGGCAGCCGCTGGCTGCCCACGCCGGGCTGAACATCGCCCTGCTGGCGGCGACGCTGCTCAGTATCCAGGGCTTGGCGGTCCAGTTCCACGCTACGGCGCGGGTACTGTCGCCCCTGGGACGCGTGGTGTTCTGGACGGTGATGGGCCTGTTCCTGACACCGGTAGTCATACCCTTGGGCGTGGTGCTGGGTCTGGCCGACCAGTGGTTGGATCTCAGGGGGCTGGATCGCGCCGCCGAGGCGACGGACAACGACGAGGACGAATGATACAGCGGCAGACCGCCGCGACCGCCCGCGGGCGGTGGACCCGGAAGGTGGAGTAGAGATGGACGTGATCCTGATGCAAAGCGTGGACAACCTGGGTGGCATGGGTGAGACCGTGTCCGTGTCCCGTGGCTACGCGCGCAACTATCTGATCCCCCAGGGCCTGGCCATGGTGGCCAGCGATGGCGCCCGCAAGGTCGTCGAGCAGCACATGAAGATCGAGGCCAAGCGGGATCTGGTCCACAAGGCCAGTGCCGAGACCCTGGCTGCGCAGATCGGTGAGCTGAGCTGCACGCTGACGGTGCAGGCGGACGATGATGACAACCTCTTCGGTTCGGTGGGTGCGCGCGAGATTGCCACCGGTATCAGCACCGATGCGGTGACCATCGAGCGCCGGCAGATCGTACTCGAGGAGCCGATCAAGCAGCTGGGCGTCTACACGGTACCCGTGAAGTTGCATGCCGAAGTGGCCATGGACGCCAAGGTCTGGGTCGTCAGGGCCTGAACCGGGGAGACGGCATGGCTTCCGCGGAAACGGCACAAGCGCCGGGTATCTGCATCATTATGGCAGGGGGGCGTGGTACGCGCTTCTGGCCCCTGAGCCGGAGCGGGCGCCCCAAGCAGCTGCTGCCCCTGGTCGGTGACAACAGCCTGCTGCGCCAGACCTGTGACCGGCTGGTGCCGCTGGTGGGTGCTGAACGGGTCCTGGTCATCACCAGCGCCGGCCTGGTGGACACCGTGCGGGCCGAACTGCCCGAACTGCCGCCTCTCAACGTGGTTGGTGAACCCTGCGGTCGCAACACCGCACCCTGTGCCGTGCTGGGCATGGGCCTGGCAGCGCGCATCGACCCCGCCGCGCCGGTGGCCCTGCTGCCGGCTGATCATCACATACCCGACATCGACACCTTCCAGGTGCAATTGGGCCAGGCTTTCGCCCGGGCCGCAGATCGCTCCACCGTCGTTACCCTGGGCATCCGGCCGGATCGTCCGGAGACCGGCTACGGCTACTTGAAGGCGGCGGTGGACGCCGACCACGAGGGCTTCCACCGGGGCGAGGCGTTCGTGGAGAAGCCGGACCTGGCCACGGCCGAGCAGTACCTGGCCGGTGGCCGCCACTTCTGGAATGGTGGTATCTTCGTTTGGAATCCGGAATGGTTTGCTACCATGGCCCACCGCCACCTGGCCGATGTCGCCGGACGCATGGCCGCTCCCATTGCTTCCTTTGGAACCGATTCGTTCGCGGCGGCGTTGGATGAGGCCTACGTTTCCTGCCCGGCCGATTCCATCGACTACGCCGTGATGGAAAAGCTGCCGGAATTCGAGGTCCTGCCCGCGGCTTTCAGCTGGACGGATCTGGGCAGTTGGGATGCCTGGGGTGCGCTCGCGCCCTTGTTGACCGCGGGCAACCGGGGTGCGGGGGACGTAGTGGCCATCGCGGCCGACGACAATATCGTCCGCGTGCAGGACAAACTGGTGGCACTGGTCGGTGTGGAGGGGCTCGTGATCGTGGATACACCTGACGCGTTGCTCGTCTGTCGCCAGGCCGATGCCCAGAGAATCAAGGACGTGATCGCCCGGCTGGAGGAGGATGGGCGTCAGGATCTGCTCTAGATCCGGCGACTACTCCCGGGCCCACCAACAACCAAGGAGTCGAGTCCATGTTCACCTCGAGCCGCCACCTCGTTCTTTCGCTGTTATTGCTGGTCGTTCTCGCCCTGGCCGCCTGCCAGGATAGCGGAACAGGCACCACGGGATTCGTGTGGAAGCCCGTATTCGGGGATGTTGGCAATGACCATTCGCAGGTCATCGCCCGGGTTGCCGGGGTGGAGATCACCGAAGAGGATCTGAACTTGCGGTACGACGAACTGCCGGCCAACAAGCAACGCACCTACGAAGGCGAGGAAGGCCATCGCCTGCTGTTGAAAAAGATGGTCGACACGGTCTGGATGGTGCGTGGCGCGGTGGATCTGGAACTGGAAAACCGCCAGGAAGTAGCCCGTACACTCATCTCCCACCGACGGATTACTTTGGAGCAGTCCATGAAGGCCTTTGGCCTGTTCGAGCAGAACAGCCCCAGCGACGAGCAGTTGCAGACCTTCTTCGCGGCCAACCGCAAACACTACAATATCCTGGGCCGTGTCCTGGCCCGGCACGTCCAGTGCGCAGGCAAGGCCGAGGCCGATCAGGCCTACGAACGGCTCCAGTCCGACGGCAGGACCAACGCTTTCCCCTTCGTGGTGAAGGATCTCAGCAACAACCGCCTGACTGCCGCCGAGGGAGGTAGTCTGGGCTGGTTCAACGAAGGTGGTTTCATTCCCAACGTGCGTGATTCGGAGCAGTTGGCCAAGATTGCCTACAACCGGCCGGACGGCCTGAACCCGCCGCTATTCGCCGGAGGCGCCTGGCACGTCATAGAGGTCGAAGGCCGCGAACCGCCACGCCCCATGACCTTCAACGAGGCCAGGTCCAAGGTGGAGCAGGATTTCCTGCCCTCTTTCCAGTCCCAGCTCGTTACTGATTATCTGGCGGAAGCCCGCACCAGGTATCCGGTCGAATACAGTGGTCAATTCGCCCCCGGGGGTGGTGTCTCCGCCGAGGCCCTGTTCCAGCGGGCCCGCGTGGTGACTGATCCGGAAAAACAGCTTGAGATCCTCACGGTGGTGATCGAGGATTTCCCCGAGAGTGACCGGGTGGATGATTCCCTCTTCCTGGCGGCCCAGGCCGTCATGGAACGGTGGGGCGAAGCGAGGCTGGCAAGCCGGTATCTCCAACGCCTCGTGGACGAGTATCCCGACAGCGAATTGGTTGAAGACGCGAAGTATCTGCTGGAGAATATGGGCAACTCGAAAATCTGGTCGCCTGAAAGCATTGAGGACCTCCGCCGCTGATCCGGTGGCGGTCTGACGGTGGCGGGGCGTACCACGATCAGGAGGAAGAAAATGGACAAGGGGAGCGGACGGATTTTTGCGGTGGCCGCACTGGTCGTAGTACTCGTCTCGGCTGCCGGCACGGCGGTGGCACAGGCGTCCGACACCGTGGTCCCGCGGGTGGAAATCGAGTTCGGCAGGGCGCTGGACCGGGAAACCCGCATGCTGGTGGAGACGGGCACCGAGTTTCCCGCGGATATCGAACGGGTCTGGTGTCTGACCAGGGTGATCGGCCTGGAGGCACCTACTTCGATAACCCATGTCTGGTACCATGACGGTCAGACCCGGGCGCGGGTGGATCTGAAGGTGGGATCGTCCAACTGGCGTACCTGGTCCGCCAAGAGCATGCTTGCGGGCTGGACGGGTACCTGGGAGCTGAAGGTCCTGGACGCCGATGGAACGGTGCTGGGT
>QNDV01000271.1 GCA_003646045.1 bacterium | reverse complement strand
CATAGCGGGCCTGGTGGCGGGGGGTGCCCATCCCAGCCCCGTGCCCCATTGTGATATCGTCACCTCCACCACCCACAAGACCCTGCGCGGCCCGCGGGGCGGCATCGTGCTGGCAAAAAAGAGTTTCTTCAAGAACGTCAACAAGATGAACTTCCCCGGTATCCAGGGTGGCCCGCTGATGCACGTCATCGCGGCCAAGGCCGTGTGTTTCCACGAGTGCATGCAGGAGTCCTTCCGCACCTACGCCGCGGCCATGGTGGCCAACGCCGCGGCCCTGGCCGCAGCCCTCGCCGAGCGCGGATTCCACATCGTCTCGGGGGGTACCGACAACCACCTGCTGCTGGTGAACGTCAGCGACAAGGGGCTGACCGGCAAGGACATGGAAGAGCTGCTGGAGCATGTGGGCATCACCTGTAACAAGAACACCGTGCCCTTCGACAAGGAGAGCCCTTTCGTGACCAGCGGTGTCCGTCTCGGCACGCCGGCCCTGACCACCCGTGGCATGGGCGTCGACGAGATGCAGACCATCGCCGCGATCATCGACGAGGCGGTGGTCGACCGGGAGAACCAGGATGCCCTGGATGCCCTGCGTGGCCGGGCGGGCGAACTGGCCTCGGCCTTCCCCCTCTATCCCGGGATGTAGACAGTGAAGTGTCCCCGCTGCGGCAAGGAAGAGGACAAGGTGGTCGACAGTCGATCCGTTCGTGATGGACGTGCGGTGCGGCGCCGACGCGAGTGCCTTGCGTGTGGTGAGCGCTATACCACCCACGAGGCGCTGGAGACCCGGCCCGTGGTGGTGGTCAAGCGCAGTGGGGATCGGGTTACCTACGACCGTTCCAAGGTGACCCTGGGCGTGACCAAGGCCTGCGAGAAACGACCGGTCTCCCTGGAGGAGATCGAGACCATCGTCGATCGCATGGAGCACGTGTTGGCCGCCGCCGGGCGGCGCGAAGTGCCCAGCAGCGACATCGGACGCCTGGTCATGGCCCACCTGCACGAGGTGGATGACGTGGCCTACATCCGTTTCGCTTCGGTCTACCACAGTTTCCAGAGTATTGACGAGTTCTTTGACCTGTTGCGTGATCTGCGCACCGAACGGAATGGCAACCAGTGAGTCCCAGGGACCAGGAAGGCGTGGACGACCTGCGTCCGGATGCAGACCATCCGGCGACAGCGGATTTCGTATCGCCGGGCGACGGTGATGACGGACCGCCCGGTGACGGCGGGGAAGATACACCGGACAGCACTCCCGGCGACGAGGACGCGGGCATGGGCCTCCTGGACCATCTGGAGGAATTGCGCGGTGCGATCTTCCAATCCGCCATCGCCGCGCTGGTCGCCACCGTGCTGTGCTGGTTCTGGTCCTCGGATCTGCTGGACCTGATGATCATTCCCATCAAGGACCAGGGCGTCTATTTCACTGCGCCCAACGAGGCCTTCCTGACCCGCCTGAAATTGTCCGGCGCCGTGGGGCTGTTCGTGGTGGCGCCGTTCATCTTCTTCAAGATCTACGGTTTCGTCCTGCCGGGACTGTATCGCCGCGAGCGGAAGGTGGTCACACCCCTGCTGCTGTCTACCGTCCTCCTGTTCTATACCGGCGTGGTTTTCGCCTTCACGGTGGTAATTCCGCAGGTGATCCGGTTCCTGCTGAGCTTTGGCACCGAGGCCCTGTCGCCCCTGATCGGGGTGGGGCCCTATTTCGGTTTCGTATCGCGACTCTGCCTGGCGTTTGGACTGGTGTTCCAGTTACCGCTGTTGGTGCTGGTCCTGAGCGCCATCGGTCTGGTGAAGCCCCGGATGCTGCTGCGGACCTGGCGGTTCGCGGTAGTAATCATCTTCGCCCTGTCGGCGGTACTGACGCCGCCGGACATCATAAGCCAGGTCATGATGGCCGGGCCGGTGCTGATCCTGTATTTCGGATCGGTAGTGGTCTCGCTGGTGGTGGTCCGCGGGCAGGGGAATCAAGATTGACAGCGGCGGACTTTGACGGCTATTTGTGGTGAGGCAGGACGCCTCTGCTACCGTTTCGGCTCTACCGCGTTTTCGAGAGTGGGATCAATGTCGATGCTGGAACACGAACGCATCAAGCTTGTCACATTGCAGCAGAAGATTGCTCCGGCCCTGGCGGCGGTGGACGTGGAATTCCAGCGTTTGGCGGCTGGTGACACGCCGTTGACCAGGGAGATCTGCGCGCACATCCTGCAGGGCACGAGCAAGCGTTTTCGCCCCACCCTGCTGTTGCTGGCGGCCCAGACCGAGGACGGAATCGCCGACGGTGCGGTAAACGCGGCGGCCAGCGTCGAGCTGGTTCACACGGCGACCCTGATCCACGATGATTTCATCGACGAGGCGCTTACCCGGCGCGGCCTGCCGGCGGTGAACGTCAAGTTCGGTCCCAGTGCGGCCCTGCTCATGGGCGACTACCTGTACAGCAAGGCCCTTCACAACCTGTGCGTGCGGGGGCAGCAGCGCGCAGTCGAACTGTTGGCCAGCACCACGGTGCTCATGAGCGAGGCGGAAATGCTGCAGCTGGAATACCGGTGGGATCTGGAGGTGGGCGAGGAGCGCTATCTGCAGATCATCAACCAGAAGACCGCGTCCCTTATCGAGAACAGCTGCCGTATCGGCGTTTCCTTCAATGGTCACATGTCGGACAACGAGGATGCCTTCGGCGAGTTCGGTCGGAACACGGGCATGGTCTTCCAGATCACCGACGACATCTTCGACTACCTGGGAGACGAACGACGCCTGGGCAAGCCCACCGGCCAGGACTGGGAGGAGGGGCGGATCACCCTGCCCCTGATCGCCGCCCTGCGTAATGCGGGTGCCGGAACCAGCGCACCCATCAGGGAATTGGCTGCCAGCAGGGAATCGTCCGAGCGTGCCGCGGCCTGGCCCGTGGTGCGGGATTTCGTCCAGGACAACGGCGGCGTGGACTATGCCTTCGACAAAGCCCGTGATTTTGGTGAGCAGGCCAAGGCAGCCCTGGAACCCGTGGCTTCCGGGCCCCAGAAGGATCTGCTGGCCGTAGCCGTGGAATACGTCATCAACCGCTTGAACTAGGACTGATATGAATGACAAGATCGAACCGCAGGACGAGGCGGAAGACGCACCTTCATCCGAGGTCGCACCGCCGTCGATTCCCGACGACTCGCCGGGGTGGGCCCTGGCTGAACGTGCCGTCTGGCATCTGCTCGAGAAGAACGCGCAGGACGCAGTCGTTCTGGATCTGAGGGGACACTCGGACGTGTGCGATTTCTTCGTGCTGGTCTCGGGCGAGTCCGACAAACAGGTCACGGCCCTGGCGCGCTACTTGAACAACTGCCTGGTCGGGGTGGGGCAGAAAGCCAAGAGCCTCGAAGGCATGAATGACGGCAACTGGGCCCTGCTGGACTACTTCGACGTAGTGGTACACGTATTCCATACGCGCCGCCGCGAGTACTTCCAGTTGGAACGCCTCTGGTCAGAGGGTACGCGCCTGGACCTGGATGCGGACTGGTTCGCCGCCGCCGAGGTGGCCAACCGCCATCCGGACCTGAACTTCGCCACGGCCGCGGGGTCCGGCGGCACCGAACGAGGATAGCCCCATGCTCGAAGAAATCATCCGCAACGGCCTGTTGGCGGCAGTGGAGACCTACGGCGTCTACGAGGAAGACGTGGTCATCGAGCTGGAGAAGCCGCGTGACCGCAGTCACGGCCATCTGAGTACCAATCTGGCCCTCATGCTGGGTGGACGCCTGAAACGCAAACCGCGGGAACTGGCGGGGGAAATCGCCGCGGCGGTGGACCTGCCGCGGGACGTCATCGAATCGGTGGAGATCGCCGGTCCGGGATTCATCAACTTCCGTATAGCACGACCTTTCCAGACCCGGTTGCTGATGGAATTATGGGATCCCCTGGGCTCGCTGCAGGACATCCGGGTCGGCGGGGGCAAGCGGATCAATGTGGAGTTCATCAGCGCCAACCCCACCGGACCGTTGAATGTGGTTTCGGCCCGGGCCGGCGCCTTCGGCATGACCCTGGTCAAACTCCTGGAGGCCATCGGCTACGACGCCCACGCCGAGTACTACGTCAACGATGCCGGGCGTCAGGTCAAGCTGCTGGGAGCCTCGTTGCGGGCCCATTACCTCAAATTGACGGGTGAGGATTCCGTGTTCCCCGAAGGGGGCTACGAGGGTCGCTACCTGGAGATCATGGCGGCCGAGCTGCTGGACCGCGACAGTGCCGCCATCAGCGAGGCTGCCCAGGCCTTCAATGACGAGAGCTTCCAGCGCATCGGGTTCCCTTCGGGCAACGCCGAGGATTGGCGCGCACTGCCCGAGAACGAGTCGGTGCGCAGCTTCGCCAAGTACGCCCTCATGAAGATCCTGGGCTGGCAGCGTGAGACCTGCCGGCGCTTCGGTCTGCGCTTCGAGACCTGGTATTTCGAGTCCGAGCTGCACGAGACCAAACGCGTCGAGCGCGCCCTCGAGAAGCTGAAGAAGATGGGTGCCACCTTCGAGGAGGAGGGGGCGGTTTGGTTCCGGGCCACCGCCTACGGCGACGAGAAGGACCGGGTGCTGGT
>QNDV01000270.1 GCA_003646045.1 bacterium | reverse complement strand
TCGGCGCGCGAGCAGGCCTCGAGCCGGGCGCAGGCCGAGGAAGCCCACATCCTCTACGTGGCGCTCACACGCGCTAGGGACCGTCTGGTCGTTCTCGGCGGGCGCGGTGACCGTCAGCGTGACGACGGCTACCTCGGCTGGCTTGCCGAGGCCGACACGGACCTCGAGGAATCCGTTCGCGCCGCTCGCTGGCAAGATCCGGATACGTTCGTTGCCGGTCTGCAACCGGCGGACGACGACGCTGCGGTCACCCCGGCCGCTGCTCCCGGTGATCGCGCCGCCACGGCCGCCGCGCGCCAGCATGTCTGGACGCCGCCGCCGCTGACCCCGCGCCTGGTCCTGGCGGCGCCCTCCCAGCTCGACGACGACCGGGCGCCGTCGCCGGTTCGCGAGGGCGATCCGGCCGACGACCCTGGTGCGGCTGCCGCACCGGCCGGCCGACGCGACAACCCGGCCACCCGACGCGGCACCCGCATCCACGACTGGCTCGAACGGGCCTGTCTCGTGGGCGAATTTCCGGATCCGCCGGCGGCTGCGGATCATCGTGCCGAGTGGGAAGAAGCCCGCGCGGTCTGGATCGACCCCGCCCTGGCCTGGGTCTTCCATCCCAAGACCGAAATCCCCGCCGGCCACGGTCTCAGCGAGGTACCCCTGCTGCACCGCACGACCACAGGTTCGGTCGAGCGGCGGGTGACCGGTTTCATCGACCGCCTGGTGCTACGGCCAGGTCGTGTCGATATTCTGGATTACAAGTCCAACCGGATCACGCCGGCCGAGGTGCCCGGGCTCACCGCGCATTATCGACCACAGCTTGCGGCCTACCGGGAAGCGCTGGCCGTCATCTACCCGGATCGCGAGATACGTTGCTGGCTGATCTGGACCTGGCCCGACCTGGCCGCCGTTCGCTTGACGGAGGTGACAGATTCGTGATCTGGCTGGTGCCGTTGTTCGTGGTGAGTTTCGGCTACCTCGCCGTGGCGCTGGTCTTCGCTGCCCGCCAGGACCAGCTGTTTTTCCAGCCCAAACGCGAGCACGTGGCCGAGCCGGACTCCGCCGGGCTCGTCTACGATGATCTGGTGCTCACCGCGGACGACGGCACGAGCCTGCACGCCTGGTGGTTGCCCGGCCCCGACGAACCTGCCGGCGACCGGCCAGGCCTTCCTTTCACCCTGCTGTTCCTGCACGGCGCCAACACCAATCTCGGCGACCGGGTCGAGACGCTGCGTTTCTGGCACGACCTCGGCTTCGACATCCTCGCCCTCGACTATCGAGGTTACGGCCGCAGCGGTGGTCGGCCCAGCGAGCAGGGGCTTCATGGCGACGTGCGCACGGCCTGGACCTGGCTCACCGGTCGTCGCGGCGTGCGCGCCAGCAGGGTGGTGATCGCCGCCGAGAGCATGGGCGTGAGCCTGGCCACGCAACTGGGGCTGGAGGTTCGTCCGGCGGGCATGGTTCTGGAGGCGGGATTCACCAACGCGGCCGAGGTGGCGGCGCGTCGGTATCGGTGGTTGCCGGTGCGTCGGATGCTGCGGTTGGGGCTCGACAACGAGGAACGAATCGGGCGGATTCGCTGTCCGAAACTACTGGTCTACAGCGTGGACGACACCCAGGTGCCCATCAGCATGGGTCGCAAGCTGGAGCGCCGGGCCGCTCCGCCCCGGGAGTTTCTCAGGATCCGCGGCACCCACGCCCAGGCCTGCCGTGAGGGCGGTCCCCGGTACCTGGTCGTACTGCGACGCTGGCTCGATGCCCTCGAGGTTAATGATGGGGTTGCCTGAATGGCAACGGCCCCGTCAATGCAGGAGACGAGGCCGCTGCCAGGTAGCCGGTTGCCCGGCGACTACCGATCCTTTTTCTGCTCGAGCTCTTCGCGCATCGCCTGCAGTTCTTTCTTGAGCTCTTCCAGCTCTTCCTTCATCTCGGCGAGCTCTTCGCGTTCTCGCGTGAGGTCCACGATCTCGATGTCGGGCGCCACGGTGCCACTGTAGAATCGTGGTTGCGAGTACCCGGGGACGATCAAATCAGACAGATCGACCCGGCTCGGGGACTTGCCCAGTTCGACATCGTATTCCCGCTTGCGACCGTTGCGAATCACCCGCACGGAAATGGTCTCACCGGGTTCCGTGTCGCCGAGAAAATCGTGCAATTCGTCGCCGTCGTCGATGTCCTCGTCGTCGAGGGCCACGATGACGTCACCCTTGCGCAGGCCGGCGTCCCCGGCCGGGCCGTCGTCGACCAGCTCGCCGATCAGGACACCGCGGTCGTTGCGCAGGCCGAGATCCTTGCCTTCGCCTGCCTCGATGGCTTCGGGGATGATGCCCAGAAAGCCACGATCGTCGCCGAGGCCGAAGCCGCCGATGATGATCTTGTTGTCACCGTCCTCGCCACTCCAGCGGAAGACCGTGGCGCCGGTGTCGTCTTCGTCGTGGGACCAGGCCCAGGATTTCTTGTGGTCATCCTTGCCGGTCCAGACGCTCACGACCCGTTTCACGCGCTCGCCGAGGGTGATGTCGAGATCCTGTTTGCGGCCCTCGCGAAGCACCGTGATTTCCACCTCGTCATCCGGCGCGAAGCGGTGGATGACCTTGGACAGACCCTTGATTCCGGAGACCTCGTAGCCGTCGATGGCCACGATGACGTCGCCCGCAACGATGCCGCCGGCTTCGGCCGGGGAGTCGGCGACGACCGAATCGATGAGCACGCCCTCGTCCGCGTCGAGTTGCAGGGCCCGGGCCATGCTGGGGGTGATGTCCGACATGGTGATGCCCAGAAAGACATCGCCGGCCTGGACCGTACAAGCGGTCAGAAGCAGGACGAGGCCCGTCAGGAGGGCGCGTGGTGGGAAGGGACGCATGGCGTTGCCTTTCACTGGCTGAGTGCGCGGGAGATACACGTAGCTTCCCTGAAAACGTGGGGCGGCGGGAAAAGTTGCAGCAGAATCACACGAGAGAGAAACTGTCTTCCAGCATGATGCTCAGCTCGGCCAGCGTGACTTCCCGGACGTCCAGGGCATGGGCTTCCGCAGTTGCCGCGAGGTTGAGCGAAGGGTCGCAATTCATGCCGACGCCGAGGCTGCGGCAGGCCAGGTCGGCCAGACGTACGATGAGCAGCAACGTATTGTGCTCGTCGGGTTTCTCGTCGTGGTGCTCCAGGATCACTGTTCGGTAGGTATCCGGCAGTCCCCAGTGGTCACTCAGCGCCGCACCGTGTCGGCAGTGGCCTTCCTCGAGGATCTCGTGGATCACGGCGTAGGGAATGTCCTGGGTGATGCGGTTACCCGAAATGAGGTCGTCGCAGACCCGGATCAACAGCAGCTTGCCCACGTCATGGAGCAGGCCGGCAATGAATGCCTCGTTCTCCAGTTCCCGGAACCCCACCTTGCGGGCAAGCCAGCGAGCGCCGAGGGCCACACCCATGGCGTGATTCCAGAGCGGAACCATCAACTCGGCCAGGCCGGCGTCCAGCACCCGGTAGCTTTTCTTCTCGGTTGCGGCGATGGCCAGCCTGATCACCTCCGGGCCGCCCACGCGGACCACGGCGTTGTGAATGGTGGTGATCTCGGACAGACCGCCGTAGAACGGACTGTTCGCCACCCGCAACACCTCGGCGGTGAGCGCCTGATCCGACTCGATGAGCTCCAAAATTTCCTGTAACTCGTAGTCCTGCTTGGCGAGCACATTCTGCAATTGCACGGCCGTCTGATTGCGGGCCGGCAGGGCGACCTCGAGCGAAGCGATGGCCTGCTCGATGAGGTCCAGGAGAGACAGGTTCTCGCTCATGTGCGGACTCCCAGGAGGCGATTGAGTTCGGCCAGCGGCCGTGGCTTGTCGAGTCTCGGCAGCGTCCGGATGATCTCGTCGAACGACGTCAAGCCGGTGGCGGCCTTGACCAGGCCGTCCTCGAGCAAGGTGACCATTCCGGTGCTTTCGGCACAGATACGCCGGATCTCGTAACTCGTCTTGCGGTGGATCAAGGCGTCCCGTACCGGCTCGGTCAGCACCAGGATCTCGTAGATTCCCACCCGTCCGCGGTAGCCGAGGAAATTGCAGCTCGGGCAGCCTTTGCCCTGCTGGAAGACCAGTTTGCGCACCTCGGCGGGGTTGTAGCCCAGGCGGCGGATCTCGTCGGGGGCCAGGGGATGGTCCTGACCACACTGGTCGCAGACGCGGCGCAGCAGGCGCTGGGCCACCACGCAGACGACCGTCGAGGAAATGAGGAACGCCTCGATGTCCATGTGCAGGAGGCGGAGCAGGCCGCCGATGGAGTCCTCGGTGTGGAAGGTCGTGAGGACCTTGTGGCCGGTGAGCGCCGCCTGGATCGCGGTGTCGGCCGAGAATTTGTCGCGAATCTCGCCGATGACGATGACGTCGGGATCCTGCCGCACGATGTGCCGCAGGGTCTCCTCGTAGGTGATGCCGATCTTGCTGTTGATGGAGCACTGGTTGATGCCCTCGATGACGTATTCCACCGGATCCTCGGCGGTGATGATGCTGGTGTTCGGGTTGTTCAGGTAGTTGATGGCGCCGTAGAGGGTGGTGGTCTTGCCCGAGCCGGTGGGGCCGGTGAC
>QNDV01000269.1 GCA_003646045.1 bacterium | reverse complement strand
TCGCCCCATCAACCCGCCGCGAAGTCCTGGCCCGCGACCAGCACAAGTGCCAATCCCCGGGCTGCAACCGCCCACGGTTCCTCGAAGTTCATCACCTGACCCCGCGCGCCAAGGGCGGCGCCAACCACCCCAACAACCTCACCACCCTCTGTTCCGCCTGCCATCGCCTTCGCCACGAACGCATCACTGCCAAACCGGCATACATGGTGCCGTGACCGGCTTTTCCCATCACCAGGACAGTGGAAAACACCGCCCTCTTGACACCGCCTCCAAGACCGGTTATCCTGCCCTGAGTCCTTTAACCGAGGCCAGTGAGCCCGAAAGGAAAACGGTTTGATTGCGCAGGAAACAGGCAAGACCACGCGACCCCGACGCCCCCGCGGCGAGCGGGGTATTTTTTTGTCCTTCGCCCCCCTTTAAGCGGTGCCCGTGAGCGCCGCAAGGAGACCGTCATGAACGCCCCTGCCCTCGCACCCATCCCCCGCGCTGCCGTGTTTTCATGCCCTGGTCGGCCCCGGCCCGTGGCGCGGCGTCTGGCCATCCACAACCGGGCCCTGGACCGCGTTCGCGAGTTCTTCGGGGATGAAGGTTTCAACCAGGTGCCGGTGGCGGCCGTCGCGGCTGTGGGTACGGTTTGCGAAGCTACCGACACTTCACTCGCGGTGGACCATTGCGGACATCTGGCCTTCGTTGGACAAGGTGCCCAATTGGAACTCGATGGCATGGTGGCGAGGGGCTTTCCCTCCGTGTGGTGTGACAGTGAGTGCCTGCGGCGGGAATGGAAAGCGGACGAGCGGCACCTGACGGGATTCAAGCTCATCGAGGCGACGCGGCAGGACCTGGACCTGGATGGCTTGTGCGACCTGCAGGAGCGGCTGCTCAAACACGTGGCCGCCGGGTTGGGTGCCGACCTGCTGGGGGGGCGCGCCGTGACACGGCTGGATCGGCTGCTGAACATGGAACTGCCGCGGGTGACGTACCGGGAAGCCCTGGCCATCATCAACGACCGCGGCTGGTCCATGCCCTTCGGTGAGGACCTGCACCGGGATGCCGAGGCCACCCTGATCCGTTACTGCGGTCACCGGCCGGTACTGGTCACCCATTTTCCGGCGGCTCTGAAGCCCTTCAACCAGCGTCTTGACCCGCATGACCACGAGGTCACCCTGAGTGTAGAGATGATCCTGCCCTGGGCCGGCGAGGCCACCGACGGAGGTGTGCTGGAAACCGATGTGGACGCCATGGAGGAGCGCCTGCAGGCCAGCGACTCCTACCGCCAGCAGATGCGGCAGGCCGATGCCTTCGCCACTGCCCAGGCAGCGCTCCATCCGGACAAACCCGACACCGCGTCCCTTGCCGCCAGGCATCGGGCCGCCCTGCGCCTGGCCTGGGACGACTACCTGACTCCGTTCCGCTCGCGCACTCTGGATCGGGGCCACTTTGCCCTGGGCTTTGCGCGGCTGCTCCAGTACCTGCAGGGCCTGGGCTCTATCCGGGACGCGGTGATCGCGCCCCTGGACCGCAATAGTTTCGGTCGGATCAGCTCCGACGATCTGGCTGACGGCGCCGACGAAACCGGCACCGGAGCAGTGACCGCCTGATGGATGCCTGCATCGCCCTCGAGACAGGTCGTGTCTTTCGTGGCCGGCTGATCGGTGCTCCCACCGGTGCGGGCGGTGAACTGGTTTTCCATACGGGCATGACGGGCTACCAGGAGATCCTGACCGACCCCAGCTATGCCGGACAGGTAATCGTTTTCACCGCCAGCCACATCGGCAACTACGGTATCCACGACACGGACCACGAGTCGGCGGGGATCCATCCCGCGGCCGTGGTGGTAAGGGATTTCTGCCGTCGCACCTTCCACCGGGGACGCGAAACCAGTCTGGATGTGATCCTCAGACGTCGGGGGGTACCGGCCATCACGGGAGTGGATACGCGGGCGGTGACCGCAGCCATCCGTGACGGGGGCAACTGCCGGGCCTGGCTGGGCACCGGCGCTCCCGACGAGATGGTGGCCGCCGCCCGGGCGCTGCCCCCCATCGGCGAGGTGGACTGGGTGCAGGGCGTGACCTGCGCCAAACCCTGGAGTCTCGAGGAAGAGCCCGCCGGAACGGACCATCTCGAGGTGGCGGTGCTGGACTGCGGCGTCAAGCGCAGCATCCTGCACCGGCTGGCGCGGGTGGGGTGCCGGGTACGGATCTTCCCCGCCCATACGCCGGCGGCCGAACTGCTGGCCGGGACCACTGAGGGTGTCTTCCTGAGCAATGGCCCCGGGGATCCCGCCGGGCTGCCCCATATCGTGGCCACGGTGCGGGACCTGCTGGAAGCGGGGGTGCCGGTTTTCGGTATCTGCCTCGGTCACCAGTTGTTGGCCCGCGCCCTGGGTGCCGCTACGACGCGGCTGCCTTTCGGTCATCACGGGGCTAACCACCCCGTACGCAACCTGGCCACCGACCGGGTTGAAATCACCAGCCAGAACCACAACTATGCCGTACCGCGCGCCAGCCTGGACCCCGCAATTGCGCGGGTGACCCACCTCAGCCTCAACGACGATTCGGTGGAAGGACTCGAGGCCGTGGGACTTCCCGCCTACTCGGTGCAGTACCACCCCGAAGCAGCACCGGGGCCCAGCGATAGCCTCTATCTCTTTGAGCGTTTCAGGCAGGAGATCCTCGCCCGCCGGGCCGGACACCAGGGGAGAAGCCATGCCGCGCAGGGATGATCTCTCGACAATCATGGTGCTGGGTTCGGGCCCCATCGTCATCGGCCAGGCCAGCGAGTTCGACTACTCGGGCAGCCAGGCGGTAAAAGCCCTCAGGCGCGAGGGCTATCGGGTGGTGCTGGTCAACAGCAACCCGGCCACCATCATGACCGACCCCGAGCTGGCGGATGCCACCTACATCGAGCCGCTGACGCCGGAAATGGTCGAACAGGTCATCGAGCGCGAGAAACCCGACGCCATTCTGCCCACGGTCGGCGGACAGACGGGGCTGAACCTGGCCATCGCCCTGGACGAGAACGGCGCCCTGGAACGGCATGGAGTGGAGTTGATCGGCGCCAGTCCCACCGCCGTACGTCTGGCCGAGGACCGCCAGAAGTTCAAGGAAGCCATGACCCGCATCGGCCTCGAGTCGGCGCGCAGCCTGCTGGTCACGTCCCTGGACATGGCGCAGCAGGCCATGGACGCCGTGGCGTTCCCCATGATCCTGCGGGCCAGCTTCACCCTCGGCGGCGCGGGCAGCGGCGTGGCCCATGACCGGGACGAGTTACTGGTGCTGCTGGACGAGGGACTGCGGGCCTCTCCCGTGGGCAGTGTGCTGGTGGAGGAATCATTGCTGGGCTGGAAGGAATACGAGCTCGAAGTGATCCGCGACCACGTGGGCAACGGCATCATCGTCTGCAGCATCGAGAACTTCGACGCCATGGGCGTACACACCGGTGACAGCATCACCGTGGCGCCGGCCCAGACCCTGACCGACCGCGAATACCAGCAGCTGCGGGACCAGTCCCTGGCCGTGCTGGATGCCGTGGGCGTGGCCACCGGCGGCAGCAACGTGCAGTTCGCGGTGGACCCCGAAAGCGGTCGCGTCATCGTCATCGAGATGAATCCGCGGGTGAGCCGCAGCAGCGCCCTGGCGAGCAAGGCCACGGGCTATCCCATCGCCAAGATCGCCGCCCTGCTGGCGGTGGGCTACACCCTGCCCGAACTGCCCAACGAGATCACCGGCACCAGCAGCGCCTGCTTCGAGCCCAGTATCGACTACACAGTGGTCAAGGTGCCGCGCTGGTCCTTCGAGAAATTCCCCGGTACGCCCGAGACCCTGGGCACGGCCATGCAGTCGGTGGGCGAGGTCATGTCCATGGGCCGCACCTTCCGCGAGGCCCTGCAGAAGGCCCTGCGCTCCCTGGAACTGGGCCTGCATGGTTGGGAAAGCCGCTCCACGGGACGCAGCGCCGCCGACCTGCTGACTGCCCTGGCGACGCCTCATCCCGGGCGCATGTCCGACCTGCACGAGGCCTTCCGGCGCGGATTGCAGCCCGAGGAACTGCACGTGGTGACGGGCATCGATCCCTGGTTCCTGGACAACCTGGCCATGCTGGCCGAGGTGGAGGGACGCCTGGGCAGCTTCACCCTGGACGAGCTGCCGGACGAAGTATTGTTCGAGGCCAAGCAGGAGGGTTTCAGCGATCGGCGCATCGCCGTGCTCAGTCGCAGCGGCGACGCCACCGCCGCGTCGGTGAAGGAGCGGCGTGAGACGGCGGGCATCAGGCCCGTGTTCAGGCGGGTTGATACCTGCGCCGCCGAGTTCGCGTCGCAAACACCCTACCTCTACTCCACCTGGGAAGAGGGCCCCTGCGAGAGTGCGCCCACCGACCGGCCCAAGGTGATCGTGCTGGGCGGCGGCCCCAACCGCATCGGCCAGGGCATCGAGTTCGATACCTGCTGCTGCCACGCGGTGCAGGCCATCCGGCAGGCTGGACGCGAAGCCATCCTCGTCAATTGCAATCCCGAGACTGTCAGTACCGACTACGATCTGTCGGACCGGCTGTACTTCGAGCCCCTGCGCTTCGAAGAGGTCATGCACATCGTCGAGAT
>QNDV01000268.1 GCA_003646045.1 bacterium | reverse complement strand
GCCATCACCGACAGTCCCAGGACGGCCACCGCGCCCACGGCCACCAGCACCCTGGCGCCTCTCTGGCCGGCCAGATCCCTGGCCAACCACACGATTGCCACGAAGAGTCCGATCAGCGGTACGTAGGTGAAGCGATCGGCGTAGGCGTGGACACCGATCTGCACCAGGCCGATAACCGGCACCAGGGTACCCAGGAAGCCGAACCAGCCCACCAGCAGATACCGTCGCCGCCGCTGCCACCAGACCAGTGCCGTGATCACCGCCAGGGACGCCGCACCGCCGCTCACCGCCAGTGCCGACAGGGGCGTGCCCCCGGTCATGTAGGGGTGTGGATAGAGGATGGACAGCCCCGTGGGCCAGACCGTCTTGGCCAGGTAGGCGCCGTAGGCAGCCACCGCGTTGGTCAACCGGTTGGCCAGGGTCAGGGTCTCCCAGGAAGCCACGGCCTGGTCGCCGGACTGCACCTTGAAGGCGATCACGCTGGCGGCGATGATGATGGCGAAGAAAGGCAGTTTCTCCTTCACCAACGCCGCCACCGACACCTTGCCCCAGCGTTCCAGCGGCCACCAGTCCAGCAGCAGCATGACGAAGGGCCAGGTCACCAGCATGGGTTTGGCCATCAGGCCCAGGGCCAAGGTCACCGCCGCGGCCGCGTACCATACGGCGCCGCCACGACGCACCCAGCGAACCCAGGCCAGCAGGCTGAGCAGACCCCAGAAAGTGCTCAGCACATCCTTGCGCTCGGTGACCCAGGCCACCGATTCCACATGCAGGGGGTGGATGGCGAACAGGATGGCCACGAAGAACGCCGGCACCGCTTCGCCCGTGAGCAGGAACAAAAGGAAGTACAGCAATAACCCGTTCAGGACGTGCAGCACGAGATTGGTGGTGTGGAACACGCCGGGGTCGGCCTCGCCGTCGCGCATGTCGGCCATGAGTGAGATCCAGACCAACGGCTGCCAGGTGGCGGACCGTCCCGCGGTCAGGGCCCAGCTCACACCTTCGCTCGACAAGCCGCCGCTGACCATCTCGTTCCTGGTGATGTAGTCCGTGTCGTCGTAGTTGATGAACTCGAATCCGCGCACCTGGCCGAATACCACCAGGGTCAGGACGACGAGGAACAGGACCGGGACCAGATGACGATTCATGGACAACCCGCTGGTTGGGGACCGGTGGCCGTGGCGCGGACGCGTAGCCTAACACCCGCCGTGACCGACGTTCAAGGTGGTTGCCGTGCCGGGCTGTATCTATCGTGGGTGCCACCGACCATGAACACGGAAGGACGATTCATGAATCTGCGCGCCATCGACCACATCAATCTGACCGTCACCGACTTTGACGTCACCGCCGCCTGGTACGGTCGGGTCTTCGGATTCCGGGTGGTGGAAGAGGGGGATCAGGATGGCATCCGCTGGGGTGTCCTGCGTGTGGGCGACAGCATGCTGTGCATTTACGAACACGGCGAGTGCCGTCTGGACGATCGCCACGCCCTGCGGGCGGCGGGGCTGCACGGCATCAACCATTTCGGCCTGCGCATCACCGACGGCGCCGCCTGGGAGGAGACCGTCCGGCGCGAAGAGCTGAACGTGCTCTACGACGGTCCGGTACGCTGGTCCCACAGCACTTCCTGGTATGTGACCGATCCCACGGGTTGGGAGATCGAGGTGGCCCTCTGGGATGATGACGTGGTGTCCTTCGACTGAGGTTCCGCATCCGGTGGTGAACCTGCTACCATCCGCGGGTTCCGAACGCCATGCCCACCATCCCCGGAGGCGACATGTTCCGGATCTCCCGCGGCTTTCTTCCCTTGCTGGTCGTAGTCCTTGCCCTTGCCATCCCGGCTGCCGGGGTTGCCGGTACCACGCCCCCGGGGGGCCTGGTGGTAACCAGCCACCACCTGGCCTCGGAAGTGGGTGCGGGTATCCTGCGCGGGGGCGGCAACGCGGCCGATGCCGCCGTGGCTACGGCTTTCGCCCTGGCGGTGGTGTTGCCGTCGGCGGGTAACCTGGGCGGTGGCGGTTTCCTGGTGCACCACGACGCGCGGGGGCAGGTCACTTCCTTCGACTTTCGCGAGAAAGCCCCCCTGGCCGCCACCGAGCGCATGTACCTGGACACCGCCGGCGCCGTGGACAACCGGTCCAATCACGAGGGGCCGTTGGCTGTCGGTGTGCCCGGTACCGTGGCCGGGCTCTGGCTGACCCATCAGCGCCTGGGCCGACTGCCCTGGCCGGATCTGGTGCAGCCGGCCATCGACCTGGCGACGGGGGGCTTTGCGGTCAACGCGGCCATGCAGGATTGGCTGGAAGAGATCAGCGCCAGCGATGACCCGCTGTACGCGGCCACGCGTCAGGCATTTTTGAAGGATGGCCGCGCGCTCTACGCGCCGGGCGAGGTATTCACCCAGCCCGACCTGGCCCGCACCCTGACCCGCATCCGCGACGAGGGATGCGACGGATTCTATCGCGGCGAGACAGCCCGCCTGATCGCCGGGTTCATGGCAGAGGTCGGTGGACTCATCACCGCCGAGGACCTGCTGCGGTACGAAGCGGTGGAACGGGCGCCGGTCCACGGGACCTATCGCGGGTATGACATCTACGCCATGGGTCCGCCCTCGTCCGGCGGAGTGGCCCTGATCGAGATGCTCAACATCCTCGAGGGTGACGACCTGGCCGAGCTGGGACACAACTCCACCGCGTATCTGCACCTGCTGACCGAGGCCATGCGTCGCGCCTTCGCCGATCGCGCGTGCTACCTGGGGGATCCCGATTTCAACGACCTGCCTGTGGCCCGCCTGCTGGCCAAGACCCATGGTGCGGACCTGCGCGCCACCATCGACATGTCGAGAGCCTCGGTGAGTGACAGTAGCCGTTTCGCCGCCGCCCACCTGGCGCCCGAGAGCGAGGAAACCACCCACCTCTCGATTGTGGATGCCGACGGCAACGCCGTGTCGCTGACCTACACCCTGGAGCAGTCCTACGGTTCGGGTATCACCGTGCCCGGCGGCGGTTTCCTGCTCAACAACGAGATGGGTGATTTCAACGTGATCCCCGGTCGCACCGACTCCCGCGGTTACATCGGCACCCCGGCCAACCTGGTGGCACCGGGCAAACGCATGCTGTCGAGCATGACACCTACCATCGTGGCTCGTGACGGCGCGGTCGTGCTGGTGGTGGGCACTCCCGGTGGCCGTACCATCATCAACTCGGTGCTGCAGGTGGTATTGAACGTCGTCGACCACGGCATGGACATCCGCCAGGCCGTGGACGCGCCGCGTTTCCACCACCAGTGGCTGCCGGATGTGACCTGGTTCGAGGGGACGGGTTTTCCGCCGGTGGTGAGGCGGGAGTATGCGGAGATGGGACATGAAGTGCGACGCCGCAGGTCGCAGGGACGGGTGATGGGGATTCTGGTGGATCCCGAGCGGGGCGTGCTGACGGGGGCGGCGGACTCGCGGTCGTTTGACGGGGGGATGGCGGGTGATTGAAATCCCGTGCCTGACAGAAAACCGACCCGGGACGAATCCCGGGCCGGCAACAAGGCCCGCAGTTCAGCAGATACCTACCGGAACAACGACTTCAACTCGCCCCACGACCGGTCCTCGTTGGGCACCGGGTTCTCGCAGCACACGATGTCCGCATTGATGATGATCTCGCCCGGAACGCCAAAATCGATCAGGTCCAGCCAGCCCCCGCCGTAATCGACGTAGGACGTGCAGCCCACCGGGAAGTTATCGGAAATGAGGTCCGGGTACTCATCAAACGCATCGACGAAGGTCATGGATGCGGCGTACTTGTAGCCGAAGTAGGTGCAGGCGCAGGTGGTCGGGTCGATGGGCAGGGCGATGTCGTACATGCCCGCGGAGGGGATGGTCACGGTGTAGAGGGCCGAGGAGCAGATCTCCGCGCCGGGAACCATGCAGTCGGCGCTGGCGTCGTATTCCGTCTCGTGGAATGTCACGTACACGCCAAAGGTCACGGGACCAGGGAACTGCACGACCGAGTGGATCTGCTCGACGCTGAAACCGGCGGGGCAACCGCAGGGAGGGCGCTGGGCCTCAAAGACGATGGCGTAGCTCTCGGCGCCCCAGATGAATTCGCCCGAGGCCCAGGCCGGTGCATTGGTATTGCCCATTACACAGACACCGGACGGGGCCGCGAGGTCGATACTGTTCAGCACGCCGTCGACGGGTGTAACGGTGACGTTCCTTTCGGCGGCCAGGGCACCGGTGGCCAAGGCGAGGCAGGCGATGATCGTTATCAAGATACGCATGTGTTTCTCCCTCTCAGGGTTGGTGCAAGAGATGTTGGATTGAGCTACCGGAGGATGGATTCCGCATGACAGTACGTGCGAAGCAGCCTCCCCCGAGCGCATGCTTCCCCGACATGAGGTCTCAATATACAGTTATTGCTGATCGAGTTTCAACAATCAATTCAAATAATATATCACATAAGTATCACATAGAATATGAGTTAGGTCGTACACTGGAGGTCGTGCACGCAAAAATGGCGCTACCGCGTGAGGCCGCTGGATCCCGCTGATTATGCAGAATCGTGGGGTACTTCTGATCTGCGAAGCTATTGATGGGGTTGGTTTTCGACG
>QNDV01000267.1 GCA_003646045.1 bacterium | reverse complement strand
CCTGGGACTGGCGCTGGATGTGAGCTGCGACGATGGCGAGGCGCCGCCGCCGGCCTCGGCCTACATGAGTCCCGAGCAGGTTTCGGGGGACGTTGCGGTTGGGGGCGTGTCGGGGGATGTGTTTGCGTTGGGGGTTTTACTGCACCAGGTGCTGACGGGGGTCGTGCCGGGTGACGAGACGGATTCGCAGGCACTGATGGACGATGGTCTGGAACAGATCGTCAGGCGCTGTCTGGAGACCGAGCGCGACAACCGGTATACATCTGCCGGGATGCTGGCGGAGGAGATTCGCGGGTATTTGCGGGACGGGGTGCAGAGGAGTGGGTCGGGGGCGGTCGGGTATTTTCGGAGGTTGAAAGCGAGAGTATCAGATAGCCTCAAGTTTCGACAATAGCACTAGCCCGGATAATTCATGAATCACCTACTGCGGTGCGTAGGATGAGATTTGACAGCACCTTCTCGGTTTTACTCCCTCAATGTACCGTGCTGGTACGCCTCGGTCCCAAAACCTTGCGAGGGCACAGCCAAATCTCAACCTACACATCCTCGCTACGGCGATTCATGAATAATCCGGGCTAGACATGGCCCCCGGGGGCCACGGCCTGCCACGTCGGGAACACCTTCCCAATCCGCACTGGAACCACCACAAAGCACATGATAGAGTGATATCAGAATACCATTGAATCTTCCGACCGGAGGCTACCACAATGCGATACTGCACCTTCCCGCTGGTACTTCTGGCAATCCTCGGCGCGCTTGTCCTGTCCGGGTGTGAGGAGGATGTCGCCGCACCGGCAGGCGGGGGCGTTACCATCGATGAAGAGAACTATCCAGACCCGGCCGACACTCCCGTTTACGAGGGCAACATCGGGTTGGTGGTAGACACGCGAGAGATCTTCAAGCGGGGGTATACGCCGACCCGAGCGGAGATTTCCTTTGCGGACGAGCCGGATTTCGACACCGACCTGGAAGTTGACCCGTGGACGAACCTCGCCATTCTGAGCTTCGAGAATGATCAGCTCACCGACGAGCAGAAGTCTGCGTTCGCCGAGGGCGTGACCACCACAATCGTCATCTACGGCACCGCACAGTCCCAGGCGACAAGTGGCGGCCCGGCAGCTCTGGCGGCCGCCGATGGCCCGGAGCAGGAGTTGGCCAGGATAGAAGAATCGCTCGCTGTCGATCATTCCAATCGCCCTGTTGGAATACGCACTGAATTGCCATATGAACCATCCCCCATAGAACTCACCGATGGCCTGCCCTACCTGCTCCATCCTGAAGGCGGGTCGGGTTTCCTGACATCCAATATAGTCGAGGCTTCCCTCCCTTCATGGGAGCCCCATCTACGAGGCTACGAGCTTGAGACCACGGAGCAGCACTTCTATTTCGAGCCCGTGCCGGGAAAAGATGATACGTACCTGGTAAGGCACGGCACCTGGTACTGGGCCTGGACTACCGGGGGACTATGGGTCTATCTGACTGACGATGACACGGTCGCCGCTGAATTCGTCCTCGAACAGGATGATGAAGGCTGGGTGCGCATGCGGGCGGGCAGCACGACGGACCAATACCTGTTCATGGACCGGCTTATCATGCGCGTGGCCCCTGAGGAACAGGCGTCAAACTGGAGATTGCTCGCAGACATGGTCGATTGGGAACTGCAGGATCTCGGCACCGCCTACAATCAACCGATCATGCCGCCAACCCGTGTGGATTTTGCATACCAGACTACGATCAGTAACTGCTCGGCCGCGCAGGTGACCGAGACGATTGGCCGTACCCAGTCCAAGACGGTGACCAGCAGCTACGAATATGCCGAGAATCTGCAGTTGTTCTCGAGCGATGAGATCAGCGCCGAACTGAAGATCTATGGGGAGATCGAAATCAACTATACACCTCCCAGCCCCACCGGCGGACCCGGTGGTCATTTCCGCGCAGGGGTCGAGGCCACAGCCAGCTACAAATACACGACTTCAAAGAGTGAGGCATGGGAGAACCGCTGGACCCACACCACCTCCGAAACAGTCGAGGTGTCTCGCACCAGGGAAGTCGTAGTACCTCCGTATACTGCAATCAAGGCGACAGACATTGTGCGCGAGGTTGAAGATGTCCGTATCCCGTGGACCCAGCGTCTTAGACTGCGAGGCAGGCTCAGGGAGAGCGGACGGGCGCTGACGGGTGTCGAGCTTGAAACCCAATACCGGTTCAATCTCGGGAGCGGGCTTATCACAGACATCGGTGCCGCGTCCCTGGACTTGACGTTGCGAGGCGAGACGAGAACCGATCATTTCTTCCAGGCGGAATCGATCGTCACAGACGCGGGGAGTGACTGCGGGCAGTGAGGGATATCCCAGGCGATTGATTGTTGGTGGGGGGGCTGCCAGGTATCGTCAACGGGGGGGATACCATGTGTCGATCCCCACTTCACCTTATCGCATTCGCCTGCCTCGCCCTGCTCATCGCGCTGCCACTCGGCTGCGGCGACGACGACCCGGCGAACCCCGGCGGCAGCGGGCACACCGACCAGACCGCACCCCTAGTGACCGGCTTCGATCCCGAAGACCGTGATACCGACATCCCGGTGACCGAGGCCGTGGTCATCACGTTCTCCGAACCCATGAACACCGGCACCGCCGACGGCAACATCACCGTCGATCCCAGTGGCTACACCAGCCTGGACTGGAACACCGGCGGCACCGAGCTCACCGTGACCTTCACCGAGCCCATCGCCAGTCCCGAGTTGCAGCCGGTCCGCATGTCTGCGCTGTTGCAGATGTGGGTCGCCATCGACCCGGCCGTTTGATCCATCTCCGGCCACGGATCCCTGCCGGCATCCTGATCGAAGCGTCTTGGCACTACCGCAAGCGTGCTGAAGCGGACCTGATCATGAAGCGTCGTCGCATGGGCCAGAACCCACAGATCGACCGTCGTTGAAGTTTTTTCCCCAAACCAAAAGGCCCCGGGCAGTTACGCCCGGGGCCGGTACAAGACTTGACTAGCCGTTCCATATCACTTCAACAACAAGACCCTGCGCGACTCCACCCCCCGCGCGGTCTCCATGCGCAGCAGATAGGTCCCACTGGCCACGCCGCGGCCCTGATCGTCGCGACCGCGCCACACCACCTGGCCCGCTCCGGAGGGACGCTCTTCGTCCAGCAGGCGCCGGACCCGGCGCCCCATGACATCGTAGACCTCGATGCGCACGCGGTCCATCCGGTCCAGTTCGAAATAGACCGTCGTCTCGGGGTTGAAGGGATTGGGGACATTGGGCAACAACCGCGTGGCGTCCGCCGCCACTTCGGGAAGCGAAGGGTCCTCTTCCAGGTCGTCGTTGGATACCGGACTGTCCGCGATCCAGGCCACCACGGGATGGCCTCCCCGGGGCCGCAGTACGCGAGCCTCCCGGGCGTCGCCCGCCAAGCAGGTCATGGTCCCCGGGTACGGCGACTCGGGACGCGGGACGACCGCGATGGGCAGGTACTCCGTCCCGCCGTAAAGTGTCACCAACCTCAGCGTGGCCAGCCGCAGGCTCTCCTGGCCCGGCAGGGGCTGGGCCAGATCGACCGCAAGGGCCGGCATCGTCGCGTAGTTCACGCCGCCGCCGGCCAGTTCCACGCCGAGCAGTCGCACGAACTCCCCGGGGAAATCTACCTTCAGATCCCAGCCCACCAACGCGTCGGCCGTGGCCGGGTGATGCAGGACCAGGTAGGCCTCGAAGTCGTATCCCGGTTCCTGGTGGCCGGACCAGTTGTTCCGGTGGTCCTCGTCGAAGTAGATCGCGATCCGGTCCTCGACGGCGCCTCCCTCGTCGACGGGCAGTCCGGAGCCGTTCAGGACGGCCTCGCATGTGATGCCTGCGCCGAGATCAACCCGACCCTCGTACGCCCGCGCTTCCCCGGGCTGGAAGACGACCGTGACCGTCGCCGTCGCCCCGGGAAGAACCCGGTCCGGCGCCGACAGCACCTGGAAGACGAATCCGCCCGTGCCTGGGGACAGGGAAAGCACATCGCCGCCCGTATTGGCGAGATGGAACGAACGGACGCTGGTCTCGCCCACCGGGGTGTCCGGGAACTGCAGCGGGCCGTCCAGCTTCAGGTGGCACGCCGGAGCCGCCGCCGCTGCCGAAGCGCTCATGGACACCACGGGCAGTCCGGAACCGAAGCCCAGTTCCGCGGAGAAATCACCGGGCACGTCGGGCTGGAAGCGGATCTGGATCTCCCGCGTCGAAAACGGTGCCACCGTCCCCTCCGCGGCGCCGTCGACGATCTCGAAGAGGTGGCTTCCCGACAGGATCTCCGGCGAGATCTGCAAGGTGTAGGCTTCCCGGTTCTGGAGCCGGACCGAGAGCCGGGGTGCGGCTCCGGGAGGCCACTGCCCGAATGCGAGGGTGGCCGGTTCCACCGTCGTGCCGCCGCCGCCCCGGCCGGCAACCACGCGGCAGGGCAGCGTGGGCAGGTTCTCCCCGAGGTTCAAAAAACCACGCCGCAATCCGGCGATGCGGGCCCGGCAACGCACGGTGACGGCCCGCGTCTGGCCGGGGCCCAGGTCGCCGGGTTCACCGCCGGCCACGACCACGAACTCCGGTTCGCCCGGTGCGGCCGTGATCTCGG
>QNDV01000266.1 GCA_003646045.1 bacterium | reverse complement strand
TACGGCAGGTTAGCGGTCGGGTCGCGGGGGTGTCAACGGTCGGACGTCAATCGCTGTTGTTTTGACACCCGGGCAGCCAGTCGGCAATCGGTTTCGGCGCGGGCCGACGCCCATAGAGCACGTCGTCCAGCCGCAGGGCCAGGTGGCGGATCAGGGCCGAGTGTCCCAACCCGCGTCGCACCAGATTGTGCAGTGGGCTGTCGGGGTGGGCATAGGGACAGACCCGTACGCACTGTCCGCAGTCGGTGCCACTGCGACACCAGTAGGTGAAGCAGGCTTCCTGGTTGATCTGCCAGCGGTCCAGGCCCGCAATGTCCTGGGGTGCGCCGGCGGGTATGGCCTGGGCCGGGCAGATGTCGGCGCACTTGCGGCACAGCGAGCAGAAATGCTCCACGGTGGGATCGTCAGCGGGCGGGTCGGCCACCAGCGGCAGGTCGGTGGTAACCACGGCGATCCTGACCCGCGGTCCCAGCCCCGGCGTCATCAGCAGCCCCATGCGTCCGATCTCGCCCAGCCCCGCGTCGCGGGCCACCAGCGGACACACTACCTGGTAGTTGGCGTCGATGTGGGCCTCGGCCGGCCAGCCCAGGCGCCGAATGCCCTGGGCCAACTGTACGGCGATGGTTCCCGAGTTGAGGTACTGCTGCGCCGATTCCATCACCGTGGGTGCCTCGGGAGCGGTGCCCAGGGTGTCGAAGTCCATCTCCACGGTGAAGGCCACGGCCCAGGTGTGGTCCAGGGTGACGGCCTCGCCCCAGCGCGGGCCGCGGCCCTTGTGGGAATAGAGATGATGGGATCGCAGACGGGTTACGCCGCAAGCGTGGGCGCCCAGTTTGCGGGCCCAACCCTTGAGGAAACGGGTCGCCGTCTCCGGTGCCATGTCATGCCGGTCGTCCGCCGGTTCCCCCTCCACCAGGGCCGCCAATTCCTTGACGGTATCGAAACTGGCGGACGCCGCCGCAAAGGCCACCGGTTCGGCGCGGTGGGCATCCGGCCCCAGCAGGCCGGGCAGGGCCCGAAAGGCGTCGTCGTGATCACGGTGCTCGGGGTGGTCGGCATAGTAGCTGTCGGAGTGTGCGCTGCCCTGCTCCAGGGCGGCACGGGAAAACATGACTGTCCGTTCATCCAGACGGTGGCCGGGAGTTGTGCTGTTATGGCGGTGGGGCCTGCCCGTGGGGATCAGGACGGCAATGATCAGCAGGCCCAGGGCCGCGGCCAATACCATGCCTACCGTGTGGGCGCCGGGGATGGGCAGCCAGGCCAGGGCCAGCCAGAGCGCGGTCCAGGCGAGACCCAGGTCGCGGGCGCGGCGGAGCGCAAAAGTCTCGCCTTCGCGACGGGACTCAATGGCCAGGGCGGCGGCCATCAGACCGCCGGCGAAGCCGATGCCTGCCAGTAGCATATCCATGATTGGTCCAAGCTAGGGGGTGGGTATGGGGTGGGGCAAGTAGATACGGTGGCTCAGCCACGGACGCCCACCTGCTTGCAAGTACCCATACAATTTTGCTAAACTGACCTGCTCGGAATTTCACGGGCGTGATCCATCGGGAGGGAATGCCATGAAGAACCACGTGATCCGCCATATATCCTTGGCCCTGTTGATGATCACCATCGCCGCGTGCAGCGGCGACGACCTGCCCCAGCAGCCGCCGGGCGACTCCGGTCTCCTGTCCGGTGATGTGGACCCTGCCGGCGCCGGCTTCACCATCGAACTGGGAACCGCCGGTACGCCCGACCGACCTCTGCAGGGACCGTTCGTGTTACGGGGCCGGAATCTGCGCTATGTCCCCGGACAGGGTGCCCTGGCGGTGGACCTGACCATGACCAACGCCGGCGAATTCGCCCACCCCGAGCCGGTGGGGCTGACGTTCATGGAGCTCTTCCCCGACAGCGTGCGGGTCCTGGATCCGGACAACGGTATCACGGGGCCGGGCGCGGCTATCGTCTTCGGTTTCGAGAACGACGACGCCATGTGGACCCCCGGCGAGACCAGCATACCGCGCACGGTGCATTTCACGGCGGCACCGGGGCAGGCGGTGGCTTTCCTGGCGCGCGTGGATATAGGCACCGGACCCTTGACCGGCTCCATCGCGGGGCGGGTCTGGAACGATCTGGATGGCGATGGTATCCAGGGGCCCGGTGAACCGGGGCTGGCGGGAGTGCCGGTGTTCATGGAGGGTTCACACCCTGTGGAGCGGGGCGGGGACGATCTGCCGCCGTTCCCGGGTCCTCCCCTGGCGTGGACGGACAATGGCGGTTTCTACCGGTTTGCTGGCCTGCCCGCGGACTTCTATACGGTGCAGGCCATGCCCGAGGGGGGTGCCATACCCACGACAGCGGGTCCACTGCACATCGTGCTGTCCGAGCTGGAAGGACAGGTTTCCACCTATGACGAGGCCCACTTCGGCTTCCAGGTGACGGATCCGCCCGTCATGGAAATCATGGCCGATGCCGATGCCAGTGTGCGTGCGGACCAGGAGGCGAGAACCAACGACAACTACGGTTGCGCGCCCTATCTGGCGGTGGGCACCGGGCGGGACGGCACCCGGGACCTGATCCGCACCCTGGTGCATTTCGAATTGCCGCCCGTCACGGACATACCGCCGGTGGGACGCTTCCTGCTGACCATGCAGATCGACCGCTTCCGCGACAGCACCGGTGAACCCTACGAACTGGGCGTCCATGCCGTGGTGCCCAGTGGTGAGCGTACCCCGTGGCAGGAGGGCAACGGGTCCGATCTCGTCGACGGCAGCTCCTGTGTCTGGGTGGATGAGGCCGACGGCGTGGCCTGGTTCGGCGCCGGTGATGGCGGCGATGCCAACAACCAGAGTCAGCCGGATTTCGATCCCGAACCGGTGGCCACCGCCTTCGTCAGCCCACTGAGCATGGGCCCCAGTGCCATGATCATGTGGGATGTGACCGGCCTGGTTCACGACTGGGTCGAGGGGCGGCAGCCCAACCTGGGCCTGGTCATTCGTGATCTTCATGAACCGCCCGACGGCGCGGGGGAATTCAAGAGCCTGTGGTTGGTCTCGCGGGAAGCAGAGGGCTACGGACGCCGGGGACCGAGGCTGGTGTTCGAGTCCTACATCTATCCCACGGGTGAGGACGACTAGATTCCCGGATGAACCAAGGCCCCGGTGATCGCACCGGGGCCTTGCTGCAAATAACGCAGGCGCGGCTATTTCTTCGTCAACATCTGCGCCGCCTCGTACACGGTTTCAGACAGGGTGGGGTGGGGGTGGATGGTGCGGCGCAGGTCCTCGCCCACGGCGGCCATCTCCAGCGCCAGCACGCCCTCGGCAATGAGTTCCCCGGCACCCGGTCCGGCCACGGCTACACCCAGCACCCGATCCGTTTCCGGGTCCACGATGATCTTGGTGATGCCGTCGTCGCGGCCCAGGGTCAGGGTGCGACCGTTGCCCCGCCAGGGCACCTTGGCCGTCTGCACCTTGATGCCCTGCGCGCGGGCCTCGGTCTCGGTCAGGCCGCACCAGGCTATCTCGGGGTCGGTGAAGACCACGGCGGGGACGGCCCGCGGCTCGTACACCGCCTTGTGGCCGGCGGCGGCTTCGGCGGCCACGTCGGCCTCGGCATAGGCCTTGTGGGCCAGCATGGGCTCACCGGCAATATCACCGATGGCGAAGATGTGCTTCTCGGCTGTGCGCCGCTGGCCGTCCACCTTGATGAATCCCCGCTCGTCCACCTCGATGGTCGTGTTCTCGAGGCCCAGGTTCTGCGTGTTGGGTTTACGGCCGATGGAAACGAGTACCTTGTCGAATTTCTGCTCGGTCACCTCACCCTTGCTGTCTTCCAGTGATACCTTCACTCCTGACTTCAACTCCTTGAGGGAGGCCACTTTGGTATTCAGCATGATGGCCTCGAATTTCTTGCCCAGGCGCCGTTTGAGGACCGACACCAGGTCGCGATCGCAGCCGGGCAGCAGGCCGCCGGTCATCTCCACCACCGAGACCTGCGAGCCCAGGGCAGCGTACGCCGATCCCAACTCCAGGCCGATGTAGCCACCCCCGACCACCAGCAGCGTCGCCGGTACGTCGACGAGTTCCAGGGCGCCCGTGGAGTCGATGATACGTTCACCGGTGGTTACGCCCGGCAGCATGAAGGGGCGTGATCCCGTGGCCATGATGGCCTGTTCGAATACCATCTCGCCCTCGGCGCCGTCGGTGCCCACCACCTTGAGGGTGTGGGAGTCCTTGAAGCTCGCCAGGCCCCGCACGTGGGTCAGCTTCTGTTGCTTGACCTTCATGCCCAGGCCGCCGGTGAGCTTGCCGATGACCTCGTTTTTCCATTCCCGCACCCGGTCGATGTCGATGGTGGGCTTGGCGAAGGTCACGCCGATATCCGCCGCCTCGGCAGCCTCGTCCACGAGCTTGGCCACATGCAGCAGGGCCTTCGAGGGGATGCAGCCCCGGTGTACGCATACGCCGCCGGGGTTCTCTTCGGGGTCGATCACCGTCACCTCGAGCCCCAGCGCCGCCGCCTTGAAGGCCGCATGGTAGCCACCCGGACCGGCGCCGATCACCACGAGCCGGGCCTTGGCCGGTATGTCCTGTGTTGCACTCATGCCCTACCCCTTCATCACCAGGTTGATGGGTTCCTCGATG
>QNDV01000265.1 GCA_003646045.1 bacterium | reverse complement strand
CTGGACGGTCGTCTGGCGGGAGCCCTGGCCTTTGGCTGGCCAGGCGCCCTGAGGCCTCTGGGCGGCGTGACACCGGCGCAGGAAATGCTGGCGGTTTCCGCCGACGAACCGCTACAGGCCTACGGGGTGGGCCATATTTCGTCACCGCCCTGGCTTGAACTGGTGACCGCGCCGGCAACGGACCTGGCCCACGATCTGGACTGGCCGTCCTTGCCGGTTCCGGCGCAAGCCAGTCAGCTCGCGGATTGGCCAAACCCGCAGTTGCTGGCCCAACGACTGCTCACCTTCCTGTTGGGCGAGGCCCCCGCACCGTCCGGTTGGATATGCCACCCCACCGGCATGACCACGCCTCTTGCCACCGCTGCCGTTGCCGTTGCTACCGCCGAGCCGGCGCCCACCCTGGTGCCGGGCGGGGCGTGTGCCGTCCCCCTGATCCTGGGCGACGCACAACTGGGAGCCATCGGCACGGTGACGTGGGTCGACGGTACGGATGTCTGGATGATGGGGCACCCTTTCATGCAGCGGGGCCCGGTCAGGCTACCCCTGGCCACCGCCGACATACTGACCCTTTTTCCCAGTCGCCAGATGTCCTTCAAGATGGGCAGTATCGGTGAGCTCGTGGGAGCGGTGCACCAGGATCGCCGGCCCGCCGTGGTGGGTCGTCTGGGAGCCGTTGCGCCCCTGTTACCCGTCACGGTACGGGTCCAGGATGAATCCGGTACGCGGGACTATGCCTTTGAGGTGGCGGCTGATCCCCTGTTGGCCGGGTCCCTGGTTTTCTGGGCCGTCTACAACGCCCTGCTGGCTGCGGGAAATGACGCCAGCCTGCAGACCGTGCGCTGGTCGCTGGACCTGGATTGGCACCGGCTGGACGAGGCTGCCGGGCGTCGATTGACCCTGTCCGGCTCCGGAGCCGGTCCTGGTGGCGCCGTGGCCCTGGGCGCGGGTATCATGGCACCTTTGAACATGCTTTTGGCCAACCCTTTCGACAGGGTGGGTCTTGACGGTGTAGCGGTGACCATGACCATGACTCCGGGCCTGGCGACGGCCAGATTGTTGGGGGTGAACGCACCGCGGCGAGTGCCCGTCGGCACCACGACCTTGCCGGTGACGGTGGAACTGGAACCGCGGCGTGGCGAACGCCGGACTGTGGCGGTCGATCTGCCGCTGCCCGCCGGGCTGGTGCCGGGACGGCACCGATTGATTACCGCCAGCGCCGCCGAGTTTTTCGGTCTGGAGTTGCAGCGCGCGGCCGGCCGATTCCAGGTCGCGGATCTGGCGGCCACGGTCCGGATTCTGGCCGAGGAACGCAACTCGTCCGTTCTGACCACCGCCCTGCTGGTACGGGGGCGCAACGTGGTCATCCGCGGACACGAGATGGAGCATCTGCCCGGTAGTGTCCGCCGCACGGTACGCAATGGTGCCGGCAACGACAGTCGCACCCTGGCTGATTTCGTGGCGCGGCAGGAACTGCCCACGCAATGGCTACTCAGCGGCCATGCCGTACTGGATCTGGAAGTAGTTCCCGCAACCGAACCTCTCGAGCCCGAAAGGCGACCATGAGCAGCCGGCAAATCACGACGATCCTCTGTTTCCTTCTCCTTGGCGGGGGACTTTCCGCCCGGGCCGCCGGTCCCACCTATTGGGACTGGCACGGTGTCGAGGATATGAACACCGTGCATCTGGACGGAGCATCCCTGGACGCCGACGGTGGTCTGGTGCGGGGCCTGGTGGCCCGTCCCCTGGGGCCCGATGGCCCCGAGGTCGTCTGGTGCCTGGTGGACGCTGGTGACGGGGGGTTCTATACGGGATCGGGGCACGGCGGGATTATCCATCACACCTCCGGCGATGGTACGGTGGAGACGGTGGCCGAGGTACCGGCGCCGGAGGTTTTCAGTCTGGTGATGCCCCCGAAAGGGGGGCTGCTTGCGGGATGTGGACCAGAGGGACAACTCTATCGCATCGCCGAGGGTGGCACGGTCCTGGAACTGGGTACGGTACCGGGGGGCTATATCTGGGACCTGCTGGTGGATCCCGACGGTGAGACCGTCTGGCTGGCCACGGGCAGTCCGGCCGCGGTCTGGAAGCTGTCGCCGGACGGTGATCTTGAGGAGTATGCGGTTTTCGACGCCCAGAACGTGCTGGACCTGACCCTGGATCCGAACGGCCGGCTGCTGGCTGCCACTCAGGGGCCGGGGCTGGTTTTCCGTCTGGAACGGGACGGCACTCCCGAACCAGTGGTTCTTTTCGAAGCCGCCCAGAATGAAATCCGCCAACTGCTGTCCGGGCCCGGGGGTGTCATATACGCCCTTGCCCTGCAGGTGGAAGAGCAGTTTGCGCCGGCCGCCGAGAACAACACGTCCGGCATGTTGAAGGTACTCAACGGGCATGCTGCGGCGGACGTACCGCGCTCGGCCATCTACCGCCTTGACGAAAGCGGACTGGTGGAACCGGTGTGGACCGGTGACCAGGACGTGATGATCGCGGCCTGGTCATCGGACTGGGGTTGGTTGGCCGGTACGGTGCAGGTGGACCATGACGCCCGGGCCCAGTTGCTGGCCCTGGACCCGCCTGCCGGCTCGCACCGGGTGGCCGGCTGGCCCGGAGGTGATGTGCTGTCCCTGCTTGTCGCCCCGGATCGCATAGTGGCTGCCATGGCACATCCCGGCGCCGTACAGGAACTATTACCCGACCAGGGACCCCACCGGGCCCTGAGCCCGCCCGTGGATGCGGGTCGACCGGTACAGTGGGGCCGCCTGCGCTGGCAGGGGAGTGGCGACCTGGACGGCGTGCGCTGGGATGTGCGCGGGGGGAATCGCAGTGAACCCGACGAGACCTGGATCCCCTGGAGCCAGGCCTGGCAGGACACTGATCATGAACTGGAGATGCCTGCCTTGCGGTACCTCCAGTGGCGAGTAACCCTGCCCGCCAGCGGCGATGGCCGTATCACCGGTATCGGCCTCAGTGCCTGGAGAAACAATTTGCCGCCCTCGATAATCGCCTTCCGCGAGGAAATGGTGACTGATATCGAGGATGGGGGACTCATGCCCCGCAGCGAAAACGTGACCCAGACCATGCAAAGCGGCCTGCGGGTCGAGTTCGGCCAGCCGGCCAGACGTGACCGGCGAACCGAACCCCGGCGTGCGGACCGGATTCGTCCCGTGCGGACCTTCAGCTGGAAAGGCGCCGATCCCGACGGTGACCGGATGATCTGGAGCCTGGAGTACCGCAGGGCCGACAGTGAGGCCTGGCGTTCCATCCTGGTCGATACGCCGGTCAGGTTGGGCATTTGGGATACCACCGACCTGCCTGACGGCGGATACCATGTACGGCTGTCGGTCAGCGACGAACCGGACAATCCGGCTGACAGCGCAGGCAGGTCCCGACGCGAACTGGGCCCGTTCCAGGTGGACAACACGCCGCCGCATCTGGCGAAGCTCGACTTGCGTCTTACCGCTACGGGCTTCCGTCTGCGTATCCGGGCCGAGGATGAGGGTGGTGTCGTGGGCACGGCCCTGGTGGTATTACCCGATGGCAGTCTACAACGACTGGATCCGGTGGACTTGATCTGCGACAGCGACCGCGAGGACTTCGACCGTGAAATCACCTGGCCGCCGGCCGGTGAGGGCAGGGGTGTCGAACCCTGGCGGGTCCGGGTCGAGGTGCGGGACCTATCGGGGAACCTGGCCATCGCCGAGGGGGACGTGCGGTGACGGACGGGGATCTGTCCGGGGTCTTTGCCACCCACGAACGCTGGATGGGCGAGGCCATGGCCGAGGCCCGGGACGCGGCAGGCCGTGGTGAAGTACCAGTGGGCGCGGTGGTGGTCCGGAATGGTCGTCCGGTGGGCCGGGGGTCCAACCGGGTGGAAGCCCTGCAGGATCCCACGGCCCATGCCGAGATTCTGGCCATTGGCGCCGCAGCCGAACAGGCCGGCAACTGGCGCCTGGAGGATGCCACCCTGTATGTGACCCTCGAGCCCTGCACGATGTGCACCGGCGCCATACTCCTGGCCCGGGTCGGACGCCTGGTCTATGGCGCCACCGATCCGCGGGCCGGCGCCGTGGTATCCACCGCACGGTTGCTGGACGGCAATCCCTATCGTCATGACATGGAAGTGGTGGGCGGAATCATGGCACCCGAATGCGGCGCCCTGCTGCAGGAATTCTTCCGGGCAAGAAGGGGGTAACGCCTCGCGGTGCGGGCCGTTGATTTTGGCCTAACGCGGTGTTATATTGCCCGACCGCATCGGTGGAGAGGTGCGAGAGTGGCTGAATCGGCACGATTGGAAATCGTGTGAGCCTCACGGTTCCGAGGGTTCGAATCCCTCCCTCTCCGCCAGCGAAACCCGTGAATTACCGGTGGAGAGGTGCCGGAGTGGTCGAACGGGGCGGTCTCGAAAACCGTTGAGCTCTTCGGAGTTCCCAGGGTTCGAATCCCTGCCTCTCCGCCACCGCTGTCATCAGGGCGGAGACCGAAAACGAAATATCCTGGTGGGGATGTAGCTCAGTTTGGGAGAGCACTACGTTCGCAACGTAGGGGTCGAGGGTTCGAGTCCCTTGTGCTCCATAACTTAAAAACGCCATACCTCCTGATCCCCTCAGGAGGTATTTTTATGCTCGCATT
>QNDV01000264.1 GCA_003646045.1 bacterium | reverse complement strand
ATGACGGTCGGACTCGTTTGGCAGTTCGTTCTCGTCGTCATTCTTCTGCGCGGCGAGGGGAACGGCTTGGGTTGGTCTACGATCCGCCGCAATCTCTGGCTATCCGGGCCGTGTTCCCCGAAGACCGGTATGCGGCGGAACGACCTCTGGTTATTGCTGTTGCCCCTGCTCGCGCTGACCGCGGCCTATCAGTTCCTCGGAGCGTCCCTGGTTCACGACTTCTGAATCGGGATGTTCCCGTTCCTGGCCGAGCCGTCCGGGTACAGCCTCGCCGCATTTTTCGACGGTCCGGATGTGGCCGTGCAGATGAAGGGTGCGTGGGGTGTTCTTGCTCTATTCTCGGTTTCCGCGCTGTTCAATACCGTGATCGGGGAGGAATTGCTATTTCGCGGTCTTCTTCTACCGCGCATGAATGGTGTGTTCGGCAAGTGGGACTGGCTCGTGAACGGTTTCCTCTTTGGGCTTTACCACTTGAGTCAGCCCTGGACTATCCTTGGTTCCGGAATCCTCGGTGCTCTTTTCTTTGCGTATCCATCGAAACGTTACCGGTGCGCTTGGTTCGGCATCATTGCACACTCTGGTCAGAGCATTTTCTTTGTCGTTCTCATTCTTGGTCTGGTTCTTGGGCTCGCATAGGGTAGGTTTGGACTTCCCCCGATCCAATGGCCCCATGGCGTTGGCCATGATGACGCCGAAAGGAGCCGGTCGGCATGGAGACGTTCACACCGGCACGGGAATTTGTCGCGAACAGCGGCTACGCCGACGCGCGGCAGCGGGCCCTCGCCGCCATGGACCTGGCGGCCATAGACGCTCCCATCAAGGATATCGTAGAGGAGTTTGCCGCAATTCCCTGTTGCTTCACTCTGCAGTGCTGCTACGGGCACTTCGTTTCCGAGGCGGGGCAGGATCCCCACAACATCGAGCGCGTTCCGTCCGACTTCGAAGGCACGGTGACTTATCGAATCGCCTATATGGCCTTCTGTTTGCAGAACAGCAGCCGGGGACGGGCTCTGTGGCAATCCTTAGCGCGACTGTCGGCGGTTGATCCCGACTATATCCAGTTCGGATCCGCGGACTGGTTCTGGGAACGTTGGGCCAATTCATATGCCCTGCAGGTTGGGCCCGCAGACTACATGCTGCAGGACAAAGCAATGTTGTCGCCCCCTGAGGCGCAGCGTACCCAATCGGCCAGGGACCTCCTGTTCGCGGAACTCAGGGCACTTCTGGCGTCTACCAGTTGCGAATAGATTACCGGGCAACCGACGTGTATGATCGGTACCGAGTAAAAGCGGGTCTGTTGACCCGGCAGCCCCGATCATTCCCAGGAGCATCCGCACGATGGAAACAGCACAGGCCTGGCTGGAGATCAGCCTGCAGAACCAGTACTGGCGTGTGGGTTTCATCCTCACAGCGGCCCTGTTGTCGGCTCTGGCGGCGCGTATCATCCTGGTGCCATTCATGCACCGGTTGTCGCGACGCACGTCGTCCAATCTCGACGATCGTATCCTGGCGCTTGTGTGGCCCGCCATCTTCCGGACCATCATCCTGCAGGGTGTCCATATCGCGACCCTGGATCTGATCCGGAACGAGAACATCGACAAGGTCGTGGCGGCCATCACTGCCACGCTGCTGATCCTGATCTGGAGCCGGGTCCTCATAGCGGCCGGAGCCATCGTCTTCAGCAAGCTGAGCGACAACGCCGAGCGGGTCGCCTGGATCCAGCCCCAGACCCTGCCCCTGGTCCAATTCGCCTACAAGGTCGCGATCTTCAGCCTGATGTCGTACCTGATCATGGCGGCCTGGCACATCAATCTGACCAGTTGGCTGGCCAGTGCCGGTGTGGCGGGCATCGCCCTGGGATTCGCGGCCAAGGATACCCTGGCCAACTTCATTTCGGGCGTCTTCATCCTGGCTGATGCGCCCTACCGCGTAGGCCAGTACATCATCATCGACGGCGATACCCGCGGCGTGGTAACCGAGATCGGCATGCGCTCGACACGGCTGCTGACCCGGGACAACGTGGAGGTCACCGTACCCAACGCGGTGATCGGCAACGCCAAGATCGTCAACGAGTCCAGTGGCCCGTCGCCGCGAATGCGGGTGCGCGTCAACGTGGGTGTGGCCTATGGCAGTGATGTGGGGCAGGTGCGCGACCTGCTGTTGGAATGTGCGCGAGACCTGGATCATACCAGCGACGACCAGACAACGGCGGTGCGCTTCAAGGCCATGGGTGAATCGAGCCTGGATTTCCAGGTACTGGTGTGGGTGAAACACCCGGTGTTCCGGGGACGGGTCATCGATGATCTCAACACGCGAATCTACAAGGCGTTGCAGGAAGCGGGAGTAGAAATACCGTTCCCGCAGCGGGACCTCCATATCAAATCGTGGCCCGAGGGCCGGGAGGGATTCCCGGACCAGGACACGGGAGAATGACCGGATGTCACCGCCGCATTCACGAATTTTATGGCAATACTGGTTCTGAGAGATTAAAATCGAGACTGCAATAATCGACATCAATGGTTGACCCGTATTCGCGGGTCGGTATTTTTTGTGCTCCCTGAGCACGATTCGCGCCCCAGTGGACGCGTCCAAAGAGGTATCCCATGACCGCACAGGACCCAATCCTGTTCGACCGCAACGAGAACCGTTTCGGTCCCGCACCCGCCTGCATGGATGTCCTGCGTCAGGCTGACGCCGAGCTCATGTTCAACTACACTCGTGCGTTCCAGCAGGGCAACTACAGCGATCTTTCGGTCCGGCTGGGCCTGAGGCACGGTGTCGACGAGAAACGGATCATTCTGGGGTACGGCTGCGAGGATATCCTCAAGGAAGCGGTCCACTATTTCCTGAAGCCGGGGCGCACCATCCTGATCCCGTCAGCCAGCTGGTGGTACTACACAGCCATTGCCAACGAGGTTGAGGGCATCACCGTCCAGTTTCCGTTGATCGAGCAGCCAACCACCTACACCTTCGATGTCGATGCCCTGATAGGCATGAAGGACGAACACGACCCCGGCATGGTGCTCATTGCCTCGCCCAACAATCCCACGGGCAACGCGCTGTCGCGGGAGGATCTGCTGCGGGTTCTCGAGGCCTATCGTGACACTCCGGTCCTGCTGGACCAGGCCTACTTCGGACTGGTCCCGGGCGAGGACGACGACTTCAGCCAGCTCACCGACAGCTACCTTAACCTGCTGATACTGCGCACCTTCAGCAAGCTCTATGCCCTGGCCGGAATGCGTATCGGCTACGGCATCATCGGCGAGGGCATGGGATGGTTCCAGAAGTTCTGTGGCCGCAATCTGGGCTACAACCGCCTGAGCGAGAAGCTGGCCCTGGCCGCCCTGGACAGCGTGGAGTACTACACGGACATCGCCAGGCGAATGGCCGACGATCGTGCGGCCTTCACCAGGCTCCTGCGGTCCTATGAAGGCTGTCGGGTCTTTGATTCGGCGGCCAATTTCCTGCTGGTCAGGTTCCCCGACGAAGTGGCACCGGTACTCAAGGAAGCCCTCGATCGACAGGGACTGATGGTCAAGTTTTTCCAGGAGCCAGGTTTCCTGGGTTATGCCCGCATCAGCCTGGGTACCGATCCCGAAAACGCTCGGCTCAGGGAGGCCATCGGCCAGGCTTGGCCGGCGGTCTCCCGGCGTGCCGCCGCCGGTGGTGAGGTGGCGTGAAGACAGGGTTCTCCACCCTGCTCGTGGATTACCGATCGACGTTGAAGGTCGCCGAGGTAGAGGAGGGTCTGGACCTGATCCTCTACCGCCCCCTGGCCTATGGACTCGTCAAGCTGGTTGTCCATACCCCGATCACCCCCAACCAGATCACCTTCGCCAGCCTGCTGCTGGGGCTGGGATCCGGGGCGTGCTACTGGCAGGGATCGCCCGTGTACTTCGTGTGGGGCGCGATCCTGCTTTTTCTGACCAATCTCTTCGACTGTGCCGACGGCATGCTGGCCCGGGTACGTGGAACGAGCTCCCTGACGGGCTACCTGTTCGATGGTCTGGTGGACTACACAACCAACACCGCGGTGATCATCGGCATGTTGCACGGACTGTATGTCTACAGCGACCACCTGATCTTCATCTGGCTGGTAGGTGTGCCCGCGGGTCTGAGTTACGCCTGGTGGTGCGCCATGGTGGACCGCTTTCGCAACGAGTGGCTGGACAAGGTGTATGGACGGCGCCGCGATCCCCAGGTGGAACTGGACGAGATGCGGCGGCAGTTGGCGGAGGTGCCGCCGCGCTCCCATCGCTGGGACCGTATCCTGGTCGGGGCCTATGGCCTGTATGTGAAGCTGTGGTATTCGGCGCCGGCTCCCCGGGCGGTCTGCCCGGGCGAGGGTATTCCCCTGGAAGCGTGGCAACGGGCCCGCAAGCCGGTCATGCAGGCGGCCGCGTTTCTCGGACCGACCATGCACCTGTCGTTGATGATGCTGGCGGGGGTCGTCAACCACCTCGATTGGTATTTCTGGTTCTGCCTGGTTTGCGGCACGACGTGGGGCCTGAGTGTCCTGCTGTGGAGGGTTATGGCCGACCGTCGACTGGCGGCGAGAGTGGTGGAAGGAGCAGGCCATTAGAGCCGTATTGCTGGCGGCCGGACAGGCGACCCGTCTGCGTCCGT
>QNDV01000263.1 GCA_003646045.1 bacterium | reverse complement strand
TACCGGTTTCTGGCTGGTGGCCGCCGAATCCAGATAGACCAGCGGCCGCCCGTTGACCTCGCGGCCCAGCAGCGGGAATTGCTCGCGGACGCTGGTCATGAGTGTCTCCTGGGCGGTATTCATGGCGATTCTCCCAGCTGTGCCAGGCGCTCCACCACCACCCGGTCCAGATCGGCGCGCACCGCCGTGGGCACCATGTCCAGGGTGGACTCGAGGAAGCCCTGCACCACCAGGCGCACGGCCTCGTCCCGCGCGATACCACGGCTCTGCAGATAGAATACCTGCTGGGGGTCGATGGGTGCGGCGGTGGCTCCGTGGCTGCAGCTCACGTCGTCGGTCAGTATCTCCAGCTCGGGGACGCTGTCGGCCCGCGCCGTGTCACTCAACAGCAGGTTGCGGTTCTCCTGCAGGGCCTCGCTGCCGGGTGCGTCCTCCTCGATACGGATCAGGCCCGTGTAGGACGAGCGGGCACGGCCGGTGAGCGCCACCTTGAAGTCGATGTTGCTCCAGGTGTGGCCGCAGAGGTGTCGGTGGCGTGTGTGGTGATCGAGGAACTGGTTGTCGCCACCCAGGACCACTCCCGCCATCTCGCTGCGTGCGCCCTGGCCGGCCAGGTCGGCCCCCAGTTCCAGTTTGACGCGGCTGCCGCCCACCGTGGCGCAGGCCAGTTGATAGGAGCCGTCCCGTTCGACACGGGACTGCACCGACAACCAGCCGTTCACGCCTTCCTGCCAGCGCTCCACCACCACGTGCTTCGCCCGCGCACCCTGGCCCACCAGGATGCCGGTGGTGCCGATGACACGATGGCCTTCCTTGCCGCCGAAGTGTTCCTCGACGACAGTCACGTCGGCGCCCTCGGCCACGTCCACCAATACCCGCGGCAGGCAGGACTCGGCAACGGCCGGTATCAGCAGGCGCAGGGGTAGATCAGTGCGCAGATTCCGGGGTACGCGCACGCTGAGCCCGGTATTCCAGGCCACGGCATTGAGGGACGCGAAGAGGCCGGCTTCCGAGGGGGTGGTGACACCAAGCGCCTCCGCGTCCATATCGTCGCTGAACAGGGGGGCGATGGTCAGGCCCAGAGCTTCGGCAGCCTTGTTCAGCAAAGGCGCCCGACCGGGGACCAGCAGCACCGCCGGCTCGTCGGTGGGCAGTGACGTCGTCGTGGTATCCGGCAACGACAGGTTCGACAGCAGGGAATCGCCGGGCAGCAGATGCACGGGATTGGTGTAGCGCCACAAGTGGTCCACACGTGAGGGAAGGTCCCGGGCGCGGTAGGTCGACAGGGCTGCCAGGCGGGCGTTCAGTGCCGCTTCGCCTTCGCCCAGTTGCTCCGACAGGCGACGAACGTCGCTCTTGCCGGGCACGGGCTTGCCCTCGGTGGTCATGAGTGCCAAATCAACCAACGGACCCCTCCATTTCCAGCTCGATCAGCCGGTTCAGTTCCACGGCGTACTCCATGGGCAACTCCCTGACGAAGGGTTCGATGAAACCGTTGACGATCATCAACCGCGCCTGGTCGGGATCGATGCCCCGGCTCTGCAGGTAGAAGATCTGCTCGTCCGCCAGCTTGCTGACCCGCGCCTCGTGTTCCACGCGCACGTCGTTCTCGCCGATCTCCATGGTGGGGTAGGTGTCACTGCGGGCCTGGTCGCCCATGAGCAGCGCGTCACACTCCACGTTGGTACGGCAACCGTGGCAGCCACGATTCACTTTCACAAGGCCGCGGTAGCTGCTGCGTCCGTTGTTCTTGCTGATGGATTTGCTGATGATGCGGCTGGTGGTGTTGGGTGCCGCATGGATCATCTTGGCACCGGCATCCTGGTGCTGGTCGTCGCCCGCGTAGGCGATGGAAAGCACTTCGCCGTGGGCACGCTCGCCCAGCAGTACCACCGCCGGATACTTCATGGTCAGCTTGGAGCCGATGTTGCCGTCTACCCACTCGATCACCGCGTCCTCGTGGGCGTGGGCCCGCTTGGTCACCAGGTTGTAGATGTTGTTGGACCAGTTCTGGATGGTGGTATAGCGGATCTTCGCGCCCTTGAGCGCCACCAGTTCCACCACCGCCGAATGCAGGCTGTTGGTGGAGTAGACCGGAGCGGTGCAGCCCTCGATGTAGTGTACGCTGGCGCCCTCGTCCACGATGATCAGGGTGCGTTCGAACTGGCCCATGTTCTCGGCGTTGATGCGGAAGTAGGCCTGCAGCGGAATCTCCACCTTGGTATGCGGGGGCACGTAGATGAACGAGCCGCCGCTCCACACGGCGCTGTTCAGGGCGGAGAACTTGTTGTCGCGCGAGGGGATCACCGTGGCCCAGTACTTCCGGACCAGATCCGGGTGCTCGCGCAGGGCCGTGTCCATGTCGGTGAACAGGACGCCCTGCTTCTTGAGGTCCTCGTCGATGCTGTGGTACACCACTTCGGATTCGTACTGGGCGGTGACGCCGGCCAGAAACTTCTGTTCGGCCTCGGGGATGCCCAGGCGGTCGAAGGTGTTCTTGATGTTCTCGGGAACATCGTCCCAGTTGTTGGCGGCACCTTCGCTGCTCTTGAGGTAGTAGTGGATGTCCTCGAAATCGATGCTGTCCAGTGCCTCCGAGTCTCCCCAGCGAGGCATGGGTTTCGCCAGGAAAATGTCCAGTGCCTCGTGCCGATAGGCGTTCATCCACTCGGGCTCGTTCTTGTACCGCGAGATCATCTCCACCACTTCGTGGCTCAGACCCTTGGGTGCCTTGAGCAGGAACTCCTCGGGGTCGGCAAAGCCGTACCGGTCGCGATAATCCTGGTTCAGGTCGGCAATGTTCCGGGTGCTGCTCATGACCGGCCTCCCGCTCCGGCCGCCACCTCATCGGCGATCCAATCGTAGCCGCGGTCCTCGAGCTGTCCGGCCAATTCGGGACCGCCCGTGCGCACGATACGGCCGTCCATGAAGACATGCACGACATCGGGTTTCACGTAGTCCAGGATACGCTGGTAGTGGGTAACCAACAGGGTGGCGTTGTCCGGTGTCGAGGCCTGGTTCACGCCCTCGCTGACCACCTTCAGGGCGTCGATATCCAGACCGCTGTCCGTCTCGTCCAACAGGGCGAAAGCGGGTTTCAAGAGCATCATCTGCAGGATCTCCAGGCGCTTCTTTTCTCCGCCCGAGAAGCCGTCGTTCAGATAGCGGCCGGCAAATTCACGGCGCACATCCAGCTTCGCGAAGCCGTCCATCATGAGGGTGCGGAATTCGCGCACAGGCACTTCCTGGCCGCGCCGGGCCCCGAGGGCCGCGCGCAGGAAGTTGGCCACCGACACGCCCGGCACCGCCACGGGATACTGGAAACCGAGGAACATGCCGCGCCGCGCCCGCTCGTGGGGCTCAAGGTCGTGGATCGGCTCGCCCTGGAGGAAGATCTCCCCCTCCACGCGGTAGGAGGGGTCTCCCATGAGAGCGGCCGCGAAGGTCGACTTGCCGGAGCCGTTGGGACCCATGAGGGCGTGTTTCTCGCCGGCCTTGATCTCCAGATCGGCACCTTTGACGATTTCCTTGTCGCCCTCGTTGTTCCTGATAAAAACTCGCAGGTCGCGGCATCTGAAGAGAGGGGTACTCATGGTCAGGCTCCTTGTATCGATCAACGGACCGGGATAACCGTGAAAAACGGCGCGGGTCTGGAGGTTCAGGACCCGCGCCGCGCTAACCGTCATACGGTCGCGGCGAAAATTGCCACACGTCCGCCACTGCCCACAGGATAATTACTTGATAGAAATAGTCAAGTATAAAAATGGATTGAGTCAGTCGGTATTTGACACCGCGGCAACATTTTGATTTACGGGTTCTTGACCTTGATCACGGTACTGTGTGGCCACCCCTTGAACCATGAAGTCCAGGCCAACCGCAGGGATTCCAGGCGCGGCAGCTGGGTATCCTGCAGCTCGCCGGCGACACAGACCATGGCATCGCTGCCGGCCATGCCCACACCCGTGAACCACAAACTACCGGTCTCGAGATCCTGCAGGACGACCACGTTGTGCCAGGTCCAGCCGCTGGCTGCGAATTCCAGAACCCGTTCTCCGAGCTTGGGGCTGTACACGACAGCCGCATCACAAAGCGGTCAGTAGACGGCAGTCAAATGGACACCGGACAAGGTGTCATTCACCACCTCACGCGACACGATCTCACCTATGGGATAAGCCCGGGCGTTGGGCCCGAAGGTGACGCCGATGGTGTCGAAGGTGCGAGTAGGCAAGGGATAGCCGGGATCACCGGGGTAGGTCAGACGCGGGAAACTGATGGGCACGAAAGCACCTCGACCCATGCCGTGGCCCCAGCCCCAGTCGGCCAGGTTGTAACGCCTCACAGCATTGGTGATGTCGTAGTGTTCCCCCATCATGTCGATAATGACGATGCGGTCGGGGACCAGGGTGCCGGTGACTGCCGAGACCTCGGAAAAATTGCCGGCGCTGTCGGCGGCCACGGCCCAGAAGGTATGGCTGCCGCTGGTATCGGCATGGAACGCCACGAGGGTGTCGCTGAAGGTGCCCACCAGTGTCGTGTCGCCCCAGGCGTTGGCTGCCCAGAGGTCATACCCAGCCAGGCCGCTGCCACCGGTATCGCTGGCGTTGACGGGTATATCGAAGCGAAAACT
>QNDV01000262.1 GCA_003646045.1 bacterium | reverse complement strand
GTGCGACGCTCGGTATTACCAGACAGCAAGGCCAACCTGCTGGTCTTCGGCAACGGCGAACGGCAGATCCTGGAGATCGCCCAGCGCTTGGGAGCCGGCGAAGAAGTGGGCGACCTGACTGACATCCGCGGCACGGCCTTCATGCGCCGGGGCGTTCTCCACCGGTGGGTGGAGATGGACTCCACGGAACTGGACACCCCCGGCGGCCTCATCGACCACCCTGACCCCTACGCCTGGGAGAAAACGGGTTGCGACCCTGGCCAGGCGCCGGCACCCGCCACCGAACCGGTGTCCCTGGCCGAAGCTCCCGACGACTTGCGGCGGCGCTGGAAGGAACGCGAGCGCACCGTCATCCGCCTGCCCGGCTACGAGCAGGTGGCGGCTGACCCTGTGCTCTACGCCCACGCCGCGCGGGTCATGCACGCCGAGACCAACCCCGGCAACGCGCGGGCCCTGGTGCAACGCCACGGCGAACGCGACGTCTGGCTCAACCCGCCGCCGGTGCCGTTGACCACCCCGGAGATCGACGCGGTATTCGACCTGCCCTACACCCGCCTGCCCCACACCTCGTACGGCAAGGCACGGATTCCGGCCTACGACATGATCAAGCATTCGGTGAACATCATGCGGGGCTGCTTCGGGGGGTGCACCTTCTGCTCCATCACAGAGCACGAGGGTCGCATCGTCCAGAGCCGCAGCGAGGACTCGGTGATCCGCGAGATCGAGGCCATCCGGGACAAGACGCCTGGCTTCACCGGGATGATCTCGGACCTGGGAGGTCCCACGGCCAACATGTGGCGCATGGCCTGCCGCACAAAGGAAATCGAGGCGGCCTGCCGCCTGCCGTCGTGCGTATATCCTGAGATCTGCCCCAACCTGCGCACGGATCACGGACCACTGATCGAGCTGTACCGTCGGGCCCGCGCCGTCAAAGGGGTCAAGAAGGTGATGATCGCCTCGGGACTGCGCTACGACCTGGCGGTTACGTCGCCCGACTACGTCAGGGAGCTGGTCACCCACCACGTGGGGGGCTACCTGAAGGTCGCGCCGGAGCACACCGAGGAAGGTCCGCTGACGAAGATGATGAAGCCCGGAGTGGGCAGCTTCGAGAAATTCAGGACCATGTTCGAGAAGTTCTCACACCAGGCGGGCAAGAAGCAGTACCTGATCCCGTACTTTATCGCCGCCCATCCCGGCACCACCGACAAGGACATGCTGAACCTGGCCCTGTGGCTGAAGAAGAACGGTTTCAAACCCGACCAGGTGCAAACCTTCATGCCCACACCCATGGCGGTGGCCACGGCCATGTACCACAGCGAACGCGACCCCCTGCGCAAGGTGGTCCGTCAGGCCCGCCCCGGCGATACGGTGGTCACCCACAAGCGCCGCAAGCAGCGCGACCTGCACAAGGCCTTCCTGCGCTGGCACGACCCGGCCAACTGGCCGTTGCTGCGGGCGGCGTTGCAGCAAATGGGGCGGAGCGAGCTCATCGGCGGGGGGCCGGAATGTCTGGTGCCTGCCGGTGGGGGCGGACAGCGTTCCCGCGGAAAACCTGGTCGGCGGAAGAAATAGGCAGCCCTGCACGCTAATATGGTCCTGGTGCGCTTTTTCGTGGAACCGTGATGCGAATCCCCCGTATTGTCCTACTTGTGGAATATGCTATGGTACGATGCCTGTTGCCACCGGCCCACGGATTCACCGTCAGCCCGGCCCGCATCCAACAAAAACCGAGGTCGACATGAGAACAAACAAGCTGCGCGGCGGACTGATCCTGCTGGGATCCCTGCTGCTGATCACCGCGGGAACGGCCCTGGCCGAGACCCCCGAATTCGACGCGGCGCTGCAACGTGCCGCCACCGAGGGCAAGCCGCTGGTACTGGATTTCTATACCGACTGGTGACCCAGTTGCAAAGTGTTCGCCCGTGAGGCGGAGAGTAACGAGACCATCAAGGCCGTGCTGGAACAGGCAACCCTCTACCCCATCGATTGCGAAAAGGGCGAGGGCCTTGAACTGGCCAAGCGCTTCAACGTACGGGGTTATCCCACCTTCAAGATGGTCAACAGCGACGCCGAGGAAATCGAGTGTTGGATCGGTTTCGAGGGTGCCGAGAAATGGTCCGAGGTGGTAGCGGCCGGTGTCGCGGACCAGCGCACCATCGTCGCCAAGGCCGAGGCCTACGAGACCGAGCCCACCCTGGCCCTGGCCCGCAGCCTGGGCAATGCAGCGTCCACCAAGTACGACTTCAAGGGCGCCGTGACCTATTTCAAGACCGCACGCGAGATGGAGCCCGATCCGGTGGCGGGTGCCGTCTACACTGAAGGCATCATGACCAACATGTACTACGGTACGCGCATGGGTCAGTTCACCTTCGACGAGATTGACGCCGAGGCCAGGCTGGTCCTGGACAACCCCATGGCGCCGCTCGAGGCCCGGATGGGCGTTTCCACCATGATGGTCTCCCTGGCCGGAGCTACCGGTAACGGGCCCAAGGCCGTCCCCTATCTGGAAACGGCCATGAAGATCAGCGAAGGCGCCACGGACGAGGATATCCTGGGTATGCGCGCCGAGCTGGCTGTTGATCACGCCCTGCTGGTGGAAAAGAACGCCGACAAGGCCGTGCAGTTGAAGCATGCCTCCATGGACGAGGGTTGGCAGGAGGATCCGTCTGCCCTGAACGAGTTCGCCTGGTGGTGCTTCGAGAACGACGTCAATCTTGAGGAGGCCGAGGAAATGGCCATCAAGGGTATCGAGTTGGCCGCCACCGATGGTGAACGCGCCAATATCCTCGATACCGCCGCCGAGATCTGCAACGCCCGGGGCAACTGCGAGGATGCCATTGCGCGGATCAAACAGGCCATCGAGCTGGACCCGGACAAGGAGTACTTCCGGGATCAACTGGACCGCTTCGAAAAGGAACTGGCAGTCAAACAGCAGGGTTGATCGAACCGGCTGGAAATCATGAAAGGGGCGGTTCCCACGGAGCCGCCCCTTGTTTGTTGATGCGGACACCTGGTATCAGCCATATTTTAGAGCCGGACTGCGTAAATTGCTGTTTTAGGAGTTTACGACCAAACATCATTTGGTGTATCATCATATGAGTTACAGGTCACGGACCCGTCTGTCTGCGCTGAACCTGATCCCGACACCATAAACACAGAGAATTGGGGACACCATGAATCGCGCGTTTGCCCTGACTTCCCTGGGCGGAGTCGCCCTCCTCGCCGGTCTCCTGCTGGTTGCCGTACCCGAGCGGGATACCACCTTATCCGGCGACTGGACCGTCACCGAGCAGGCCCGCCTCGAGACGGCCCTGCTCCATGCCGAATCAGGCAGCGCACGCGCCTTCAAACTGCAGACCAAGCTGGACCGACTCGAGGCCTGGCGCACGAACCAGCCCCAGCCCGGCTTCCCCGACGAGTTCAATCGCATCCTCTACGAGATGAAGATTCCCAGTGACCGCACCACCCCCGGTTACAAGCCCGGCTACCAGTTCCGCGAGCTGGCCAGTGTGCGGCGGATCCGCCCCATGGAAAAAGCCCTGACCTGGCACAGCCGGGGTCCGGGCAATGTGGCCGGCCGCGCCCGCGGCATCGTTGTCGACCCGGACGATGCCACCGGTCAGACCTGGTTCATCGCCGCGGTGGGTGGCGGCGTATGGCATACGTCCGACGCCGGCGCCACCTGGGCCGAGTTGACCGACGACGTGCCCAACCTCGCCATCCAGAGCCTCGCCATGGCGCCATCCAACACCAGCGTCATCTACGCCGGTACGGGCGAGAGCTTCTACAACGTTGACACCATGAACGGCAACGGCCTGCTCAAGACCACCGACAAGGGTCTGACCTGGGCTCCCGTGGCCAGCACCCTGGACGATCCCAGGTTCAACAACGTGTCCCGCATTCTCGTGTCGCCCACCGACGAGGACCTGGTGGTCATCTCGACTACCACGGGCACCTACAAGGCGTCGCTGTATCCCACATCGAGCATCTTCCGCTCCACCGACGGCGGCACCACCTGGACCGAGGTGCACAACGAGACGGGCACCGACTCCTTCAGCGGACCGCGCATCCTGCAACTGGTGGCCGACCCCACCGACTTCGATATCCAGTACGCCACCAAGTACGCCGCCGGCATCATGAAGTCCACTGACGCGGGACTGACCTGGACCGACATCAACAGCGGTATCACCGACCTGACGGGCCGCTTCGAGTTGGCCGTCTCGCCGGTGAATACGGACTACCTGTTCGCCTCGGCTGAGGGTACCGACCACTCCGAGTTGTGGGTATCCTGGGACGCCGGAGCCACCTGGAACGAGACCGTCGAGGGCGGCAGCGAGCCCAACTGGCTGGGCGCCCAGGGCTGGTACGACAACACCATCGTCTGCCATCCCACCGACCCGACCATCGTCTATGTGGGCGGCCCGGAGTTGTGGAAGATCGACATCGCCTCGGTGGGCTCGACGGCGCGCACTACTTCGCGACTGGCCAGCTACTCGTTCCCCCACCCGGATCACCACGGCCTGGCGATCGTCCATGACGGCGGTGGCTGGTGGATCCTGGGCACCAACGACGGTGGCCTCACCCGCACCTCCAGCGGCGAAACCGGCTTCACCGTGCCCACCAGCGGCATGACCACCACCCAG
>QNDV01000261.1 GCA_003646045.1 bacterium | reverse complement strand
CGGTGTTAACCGTTGGAAACCGAGACATTCGGCTTCCAAATGACCGGCCCAGACTAACCCATTTGCCCCAACAGCTTATAGGCCTAATAAAAGCAGGCCATCTGGACCTGCTAGAATTCTACAGCTTTTTCCTACCTAAGAAACTTGTCTCCCCACCTGGGACCAGGAAGGGAACTCGGGGTCTCAGACTGGGCAACAACTAGCAATAGCTCTTAAAGGCCATATTGAGGCCGGATAGATTAAATGGTAGGGACAAGGCGCAGCGCACTATGCGGTTGAAATGCCTATCCCCGACAGCGTCAGCAAGGCGCACAAGATCATGGACTACGGTCGTCAGCGGCAGGTCGTAGCGCTAGGGCCTCGCGGATCTTGGTCGTGAAGTCGGCCAGAGTGAACGGTTTCTGGATGAAGCCGACGAGCCCCCTGCCGACGAAGCGGGTCGTGGCGTCCTGCTCGTTGTAACCGCTCGCGAGCATCACCTGCACGTCTGGATCCAGGGATTGCAGTTCGCGGAACGTCTCGTCGCCGTTCAGGCGCGGCATCGTCATGTCGAGCAGGACCATGCTGATCTCTTCGCGGTTTTCGCGATAGACCTCCAGGGCCTCCACGCCGTCCTTGGCTTCCATCACGCTGAGTCCACAGCGCTCAAGCATCTGACGAGTGACCTCGCGCACGTAATCCTCGTCGTCCACCACCAGGACGGTGCCCGACAGGGTCTCCTTCGTCGTCTCGCAGAGCGCGCTACTAGCCTGCTCCGGCGCCGCACCTGTCCCCACCGGGAGCAGGACCTTGAAGCAGGATCCCTTGCCGGGTTCGCTGTGAACCTTGATGGCGCCGCCGTGACCGCGCACGATGCCCAGAACCGCCGCCAACCCAAGCCCCCGTCCCTGGAACTTGGAGGTGAAAAAGGGCTCGAATAGACGCGTGCGGGCGTCCGCGGCTATGCCGCAACCGTCGTCGGAGATCTCAAGAAAAATGTACTCACCGTCAGGCGGCGCGTCCCGCAAGTAGGTGCTCATCAGATCGTCATTCGTAGCCCACTGGCGGCCGGTGGAGACGGTGATCAGGCCGCCGGTGTCACCGCAGGCCTCGGCGGCGTTGGTCATCAGGTTCATGACCACCTGGCGGATCTGCGCCACGTCCACTTCCACAGCGTCGAGCCCCTCGGCGAGTGTATAGCGCACGCTCACTTTCTTGGGGATCGACGCCTGAAGCAGGTGTCCCATTTCCAGCACAACATCGTTCAGTTGCAGGCGTCGCACGACGAACCGACCCTTGCCCGAGTAGGCTAGCATCTGGTTCGTGAGCTCACGCGCGCGTATGGCGGCAGTGTGGATCCCTTCCATATGCTGGCGGTATGGCGTGGCCCCGGACATGTCCGCCAGCGCCAGATCGGCATGGCCCAGGATGGCCGCGAGCAGGTTGTTGAAGTCGTGGGCGATGCCGCCGGCCAGGATGCCCAGGCTCTCGAGTTTCTGAGTATGTTGGAGCTGCGCCTCAAGCCGACGCTGCTCAGCCTCGGCGCGCTTGCTCACAGTGATGTCCTCATAGGTCCCAAGCACGCCGATGACGGCGCCGTTGAGATCGCGCAGGGGAATCTTGCTCGTGCGCAACCAGATCTGCTCGCCGGTGGGATTGGTCTGCGGTTCCTCGTAGCCAAGCTTGGGTGTGCCCGACTCCGTGACCTCGCGATCGGCGGCGCGATAGAGTTCGGCCTGCTCGGACCAGCCCATATCGTGATCGGTTTTACCAACGAGCTGTTCGGGCCGTTCAAGGCCGGCGTCGCGAGCGAAGAGCAGGTTGCAGCCCAGGTAGATGCCGTCCAAGTCTTTCCAGAACACCCTGACGGGGATGGTGTTCAGCACGGTCTCGAGCATGAGGCGGGCTTCGCGCAGCCTGGTCTCCTGGAGCCGGCTTTCAGTGACATCGCGGGACGGCGAGTCGGGTTGCGGCGCGCTGGACTTCGGATCGGTCATGGCCCTCCTCGTAACAATCATCCGTTAGAGCTTGATCGATCGTGAGATCGACCGGGATGATCATCCCTCAATGTGCGGTTTTGGTCAACGGGCACGCGTCGACCACGTGGTTTCGTCTGCCTGTGCCTACCGGATATTCCGTCCGCGCTGAGAACAAACGAGTTCGGCAGCCAAGCCACCACGCGGGATGGCCTGTGGGTCGCGGTGCAGGGCTCATCCACACGTGGGACCAGATAAGGGAACTCGGGGGCTGAGACTCGCCTCCTCGGAAATCCGCACAAACAGGCTGATTCGAGGCCGGATAGATTAAATGGTAGGGACAGGGACCAGAAAGGCAACCAAGATTCTCAGACTATCGGGCCGAGCCGAATGGCCCGGCCCCGTTGTCGTCCGTATGCGACTATTTCAGCAATGTCATCCGCCTCGTCTCACTGAAATTACCCGCCTCCAGTCGGCAGAAGTAAACGCCCGTCGCAACCAGTCTTCCGGAGTCATCTCGACCCTGCCAGACAACCTCATTGCGACCGGCGCCAACCATCCCGTCGCCTATGAGCGTCTTCACCAGGCGACCTGAAACGTCGAAGATCTTCAGGCTCACCTTCCGGCTGTCGGGCAAGTTGAAGGGGATGGTGGCCAACGGGTTGAAGGGATTTGGATAACTGGCGTACAAACGGCATTGGCGCGGTATCTGCGAGGCATTGACTCCGGAGACACCGGATTCACATGACGCACCCAATCCACTTTGTAAGAGGGCACTATCGGAGATGTCCACCACGCCGTCCCAGTTGAAATCGCTGCGGTAGTTGTAACTGCCAAAGAAGTCCGAGGTGAACAAGTCCTCATCGGCCGCGTCCACCTGCAGGTCCCCGTTGATATCCGCGCTGTTAAACCCGATCTGGAACCCGGGCCCCGACGTCAAAATATCGCCGGCCACCACGACAAACAGCGGTTCGCCGCCATCCAAATCGGAATAACCCCCTCCCCGGAACGGTCCGCTGAAAGTAGTTATCCCGTTGGCGTCGGTGTTGGCGTCGGCGATGCCGCTGCCTTCGCAGAACCGCAGACCGCCCATTTCAGTCTCCAACCACATGTCCTCTGCTGGATACCCGGCGATGGGAATACCATACCCGTCACGCAGGGTCAGGGTGATCGTGGCGTCGGCCTGGCCGTCCCCAAAAATGTGGGCATTGCTCAGCGGGTCTCCGGAGCCGTCGGGAAGGACGAAGATAGAAACCGGCTGCGTGGCGGCTGTGACCGCTGTGGATTGGTTCAAATCAGGCACCCTGGTCACATTCCCCGGATTTCCCTGATGGGCAAAGAAATTCAAGAAATCCTCCAGCATCCAGGTCCGCTGCGCGATGGGATCGAACGCCTTCATCGGATCGTAGGTATCCAAGAGGTCGTATGGCAGATAGATGACCCTGTTGTCGTACAACGGATCGTTGGCCAGCGTGGCCGCCACCGTGCCGGGGTAGACGCCCGGCGTGCAGCTCGGGTCGGTGAATTCGGCCAGCAGGATCGCGCCGGGGGCCAAGGCCACTTCGTCGAACTGCTGCACATCGGGGTAACCTGCGAAGGCGACCCAGCATTCGGCCTGCTGGATCACGGGATTGCCGAACACCGGCATCACGTACGGGGACAGCTGCCGACCCACTGCGGGGCTCACGTCGCAGGAGGTCAGCGTGATCGCGGGCCAGTCCAGGAAAGCCACGCCCGCCGCTCCGTTGTTGGCTGCCAGATCGCAGGCCAGGTTGCTACCCGTCAGCAACAGGTTCTTGTTCCCCTCCTGGAGCCAGGCATCCAACAGACCGATGTCGTCGCCCGCATCGCTGGAAACCACGTTGTCGGTGATCGTGTACAGGTCGGCGTCGCCGCTGGAGTACAGGATCGTCCTGTAGCCGGTGAGTTGGCTCAGGGTGGCGCGCCCGCCCAGCCCGTTGCCTACGCCCTGGCTCGGCGCGTTGGTGTAATAGATGTCGTAGTCCTCGCCTGTTACATAGCCCAGGTTGTCCAGGGCCGTGCGCCACTCGTCCTCGCCGCCCAGATTGCCGTAATCGTTCCACAGCAGGATCTCCGGCTGGACGAACCCCTCCATGCTGTGGTCCCTGAGACTGGGCAAGGCCCGCATGATGAAGGAACTGGAGTAGAGCGAGCCAGTCGAGAAATCACCGAATCCCGTCAGATCCGCCGGCAGCGTGGTCTCCCCTCCGGGTACGCCCTCGATCCACTCCTCAGCCTCGAAGTAGTAGTGGACCACGTCACCGGGGAACAGGAAGAACAGGAAGTCGTCATCCGCCAGGTCGAAGATCCAGGTGTCGCCTCCGGGAAGCAACTCGCTACCTTCGATATATCCCGAGGGGAAGGGATCCCCGGCAGTCCGGTAAGCATCGAAAACGTGGTTGGCCTGAATCTGGTAGTACATGCGCGGCGGGCTCATGAGTTCCGCCCCGGGGGAGAGCGTAATGGTCACCTGCAACTCATCCCCCGGCACGTTGAGGGGCGGAGTGGCGGTGTTTTCAGCCCGGTCGAAGCGGACCCAGTTGGTCCAGAGATCAACCGGGTCGAGAACGCCGCTGGCGGGAAAGTTGTCCTGGGCCAGCATCACCTCGGAGGTGGTCATGACCGGCCCCGGCGTATCCGACAGGCCGCCGCGGCTCGAGGCATCGCCGGAGT
>QNDV01000260.1 GCA_003646045.1 bacterium | reverse complement strand
TGGCCCGAAGGAACCCGGTTCGGTCATCGAGAAGGAGTTGGATGGGGCCCCCGACTGGGTGCTCAAAGGCAAGGGCGCCGACGGCAAGGAGATCTACGGCGTGGGTTCCGTGGGCGGTACGCGCAATGTGTCGCTGGCCCGCAGCACCGCCCAGGGTCGCGGTCGCACCGAGATCGCCCGTTCCCTGGAAGTCGCCGTGCAGTCCATGCTCAAGGACTACCAGTCCACCACGTCGGGCGGCGAGTACTTCGGTCGCGCGGCCAACGATGAGCAGCACATCGAGTATGTGTCCAAGCAGATCACGGACATCACCCTGTCGGGCACCCGGCAGGATGATCACTGGATCAGCGACACCGGCACCCTGTACGTGCTGATGGCCCTGGACGTCGAGGACTTCAAGGACGCCGTGGACAGCATGAGCCAGCTCAACGAGGACATTCGCGAGGCCGTGAAGGACCGCGCGGACGAGGCCTTCGAAGAGCTGGATCGGGCTTTGCGCTAGGCGCGGCCCCGGCAGCGTCATGAGTCGCCGCATCGGCATCCACCGGTTGCGGGGTGGGCGAGCGGTTTTTCTGAGAACCCTCGCGGGCACCCTCGTGACCGCTTTCCTGCTGCTGTTGCCCCTGGGCACGGCAGCGGGTGCTCCCGTGCGGGTGGCAGTGCTTGAACTGGGCAACCCCGCCGGTTTGACCGACGCCGAGATAGCCTACCTCAGCGACCAGGTTCGCGCCTCGGTCGCCGCCACCCTGCCCGTCTCCACCCACCTGGTCATGACTCGCGAAAGCATCCAGGAGCTGCTGCCCCCCGGTGTCAGCATGAAGGACTGTCTGGACGCGGTCTGTGAAGTGGAGATCGGGCGCACCATCGGGGCGGACTACGTGGTGTCGGGCGAGGTGCTGCTGTTCAGCGGCGAGTACCGGCTGATCCTCAAGGCCCACGACTGCGACACGGCGGCGTTCCTGACCAGCCGCACCGTGGGCGCGGAGCTGCTGCCCGAGTTGGAAGCCAAGGTTAGCAAAGCGGCCGGTCCGGTGGCCCTCAAGTTGCGGCGCACCGATGGACCAGCCTATCCCATTCCCGGCGAAACCACCGTCGAGGACAACGCCGACTGGTTCGCCTCCCTGGGCCGCACGGTGGTGGTGAATTTCGCATCCCGTCCCGCGGGAGCCGCGGTGTGGGTGGACGGGCGACTGGTGTGCGCCTCGACCCCATGCAGCCGCGAGCTACCCACGGGCCTGATGACCGTGACCATGGAGCGTGAACGCCATCGCCCCCGTCAGGACATGATCCACATCGAACCGGACAGCGGCGCGGTGAACATCACCTGGGACCTGACGCCCAATTTCGGCTGGCTTTCCCTGGATCACCTGCCTGCGGGGCTGATCTTCGCGGTGGACGGCGTTTCACATACCACCGGCGGCGGCGGACCCCTCGAGTTGGACGCCGGCTACCACGAGCTGAGGATCACCGACCCCCGCTACCAATCCGCCACGGCGGATATCAACATCGAGCCGGGTCGGCGTACCCGCCCCGAGTTTGACCTGGTACCCCGCGAGGGTGCGCTGCAATTGAGCGCCGTGGATGCCGACAGCAACGCCGTGGTGGTGGAAGTGCGCATCGATGGTCACCGCGTGGGCGCCACGCCGCTGACCCATCGCCTGCTGGTGGGGCCACACCTGGTGGAACTGCAGGGCGAAGCCGGACGCTGGCGCGGCCAGGTGGAGATCATCGAGCACGAGACCGTGTCCCTTTCCGCACCCCTGGCCGCGGGTTGGCGGGGTGCCGCCGCCACAGGCCTGTTGCCCATCGCCGCGGGGCGGTTTCTCATGGGCAGTCCCCCCTACGAGCGTCGGCGCGATGCCAAGGAGGACCGGCACGAGGTCACCCTGACCCGGCCCTTCCTCATGGGCGCCACCGAGGTTTCCCAGGCCCAGTGGCGCGAGGTGATGGGCACCAACCCGTCTCGCTTCGAGGCCGACGATCATCCCGTCGAACAGGTGGACTGGTATGACGCCGTGCGCTTCTGCAACGCCCTGAGCCGCAGCGAGAATCTGACGCCGGCCTACCGCATCGAGGGCGACGTGGTGGTGTGGGACCGCGAGGCCGACGGATATCGCCTACCCACCGAGGCCGAGTGGGAGTACGCTTGCCGCGCCGGCAGCGAGACCCGTTTCGCCGCCGGTGACGACGCCGCGGATCTGCGCGACCTGGGCTGGTACCGGGGCAACGCCGGCGACGCAACCCGACCCGTGGCCCACTTGTCGGCCAACGCCTGGGGCCTGCATGACATGCACGGCAACGTGTGGGAGTGGTGCTGGAACTGGTCCGCCGCCTATCCCAGCCGCTTCGCCAGTGACCCCATCGGGCCGGCGGGTGGTCGCAGCCGCGTCATCCGTGGCGGCGCCTGGGATTCACCCGCGGCCAGTTGTCGTTCAGCCAAGCACAACGGGGCGGATCCCGAATTGCGGACGCCCATCATCGGCTTCCGCGTGGCACGCAACGCACCCGAAGGATGGTAGATGAAATCACATTCGCGTTCTGTCCGGTGGATCGTCCTGCTGCCGGTCATACTGATTATGTTCGGTGCCTGCTCCAGGCCCGAGACAGACCCCTACGCCCTGCCCGCCCCCGACGACACCGAAGCCTGGGCGCAACGCTATCCCACTTCCGACTGGTTCTCCGCCTGGGGTACCAGCACGACCTCGTTCACCGAAGCGGTAATGGATGCCCAGGCCCAGGTGGCGGCCCAGGTGCGCTCGTCCATCACGGCCGAGACCACGTCCCTGGCCCGGGCGATCATGCGCGACAACGAGGTCACCGACTTCCAGGAACTGATCTCCGAAGTGCGGACCACCACCACCTTCACCCGGGCCCAACTGATCCAGCGCGTCGACGCCACGTTGCATATCGAGGGCGACCAGCACCTGGTAATGGCCGTGCTGGACAAGCAGTTGTTGGCGCGCACGCTGCAGGGCGACTACGACACGGCGGCAGCCAAGTGGCGCCCGGCGGCGGCAGGACTGGATCGCCATAACGGTGACCTGCCGGGCTGGACCGTGGCCTGGCATCGTTTTCGAGGCGGCTTTGCCGAGTTGCTGTCCACTGCCGCCGAGACCCGGGCCACCACCGGTCTATATCCCGCGGGCTACAGTCAGGACCAGGCGACCTGGGCAGCGGGCCATGCCGCCAGGGACTCGGTATTGGGTTCGACCCGTATCGTCCTGCAACTGGCGCCCACCGAGGGCCTCGACCCGGTGGAACTGTCCGAACGCCTGGCGGCCGCCTTTGCCGAACTGGGAGTCGGCACGCGCATGGGCAATTGCAAACGGGGCGACGAGACCCTGCGTCTCGAACCGGTGCTGACATCACACCGTGTCATCGGCCGGGTGGTCAGCCTGGAACTGCGCGGTACCTTCGGGCCCTGCACCGGCGGGTTGACCTGGTCGGAAGTGGCCATCAGCGGCTCGGCGCTGCGCGGTGACGGGCGCGAACCGGAAGCGGACCTGCTGCGGTCCATGACTCCCGAGGTGGTTGCGCCGTTGTTGAAGGAATCCCTGGGACACGTGATCCCGTTCTGACATGCGGGACGATCAGCGGTCCTTGTCCCCGGTCCCACACAAATGCGCCGCGGCAGCCGCCACCGTCGGGAAGACCGTAAACACAGTGTCCAGTTTGGTGACCTTGAACAGATCGGTCACGGCACTGTTCACCGCGGCGAACACCAAGGTGCTGCCTGCGGCCCGCGCCGCCTGGAACCAGCCCACCAGCATGCCTACCCCCGTGGAATTCATCCAACTGACCGCCGACAGGTCGACGATACAACGGTTGATGCCCGCCGCGGCCGCGGTGCGCATGATGGTGGGCATGTCCGGCGGTCCGAGTTGCTTCAGTCCGCCGTGTTCGTGTTTGGAGAACAGGGTGCTGGTGCCGTCGACGTGCAGGTGGAGGAACTCCGTGACCGCGTCGCCCGCGGACGGCAGGTAGCGAATGATGAGGATCGGATCGGTGGCAGCCTGCATGGCGCGCCTCCCGTGCCGCGGTTCCGACGCTGCCGGCTGATGCTCACGGCCGGGCGAGGTGTTTTGGCGTCGGAACCAGCCTCTTCTACTACGTAATCGGCCGCGGGAGCGTTGCGTCGCGTGGCCTAACTGTTGTCCGGATGCTCCGGATCCAGCCTCTGGAACGAGAACTCCACCGCCGCCTTGAGGGGCTCGCCCTCCACCTCCAGCACCGGGTAGGCCAGGAAGTTGATGGCGCCGGTTTCGGGGCCCGGCTCAACCACCAGATTACGGCCCCGGCTGAACTCCAGGCGGTTGGCCGGATGGTGGCCGAAGTAGTAGGTGGCCAGGCTGGAGTACTTGTCGCCCTCGCTGATGTCCACCGGCCACCACTTGCCCTCGGCGTAGAACTCGGCCCAGCAGTGGTAGCCGCTGATGCGACCATCATCGCGCGACGACGGGATGGACGTGCCGATGGCGAACCGCGCGGGTATGTCCACCGACCTGGCCAGGGAGATGAAGTAGGAATGGAAGTCGGTGCAGTTGCCCGTGCCCGAGTCGCAGGCGTAGACGGCATCGCCCTCGCCCCAGCCGTCCCCCACCTTGACGTAGCGCATGCGATCGATGACATGATCGTACAACGCCCGCGCC
>QNDV01000259.1 GCA_003646045.1 bacterium | reverse complement strand
CTTCAGCGCGAACAACTGCGTCCGGCGCCCGGAGGAAAGCTGATCTGGCAGCCACGGCTCACCGCCGCCCAGGAAGAAGCCCTGAGACGGTCCGGCTGGCAGGTCGAGGCGTTGCCGGATCATTCGAGAGTGGGACGGACCGGTACCGAGTCCGCCTGGCGGGATCGTGCCATCACCAAGGCCCGGTTGTTGCCCGGGGAATTAACCACCTATCCCAGCCACAGCGAGATCGGCACCCTTCTGCAGGCCATGGCGACCAACTATCCCGCCATTGCCCGCACCGTGAGTTGGGGCACGTCCGTGCAGGGCCGGGAACTCTGGGGTCTGGTGATTTCGGACGATGTGCAGAACACCGAGCCCGAGCCCGAAGTGCGCCTCTCGTCCAGCATGCACGGGGACGAGCCCATCGGTCTGGTCATGCTCCTGAATCTGGCGGATTACCTGACGAGCAACTACGGCCAGCCGGGATTCGAGGACGTGACCGACCTGGTGGACGGTACCGAGATTCATGTCCTGCCCCTGCACAATCCGGACGGGTACGCCCTGGGCAGCCGCAACAACGTCAACAACGTGAATCTGAACCGCAACTACCTCGACCCGGCCGGAACCCACACCGTGCTCGAGCCGGAGAACGAGGATTTTATAGCCTACAGCCTGGGACAGCACTTCGTGGTGAGCAGCAACGCCCACTCCGGAGCTCTGGTGGTGAACTATCCCTGGGACTACACATTCACGTTGCCTCCCGACGAGGCAGCCATCATCAACCTGAGCACCGAGTATGCCAGCCATAATCCACCCATGGCCGCGAGCCCCGTGTTTCCGGGGGGCATCGTCAATGGTGCGGAATGGTACGTGGCTACCGGTACGCTGCAGGACTGGTCCTATGACCGCACCGGCTGCATCGACCTGACTCTCGAACTGGACAATACGAAATGGCCGCAGGCCTCCCGGTTGGCGGGCCTGTGGCAGGATAACCGTGACTCCTACCTGGCTTTTCTGGCGGCTATCCGATGGGGAGTGCACGGCGTGGTGACCGACGCGGAAACGGGCCTGCCCCTGGCTGCCACGGTGGCGGTGGCCGGTATCGACATGCCGGTGACCACTGACCCGGCCCACGGCGACTACGTCAAGTTGCTGCCCACCGGCATCTGGGAACTGACAGTGGGGGCCGACGGCTACGAACCGGTTGTGGTGAGCGGCGTGTCGACCACCTGGGGCGCGGGCACCACTGTGGACGTTGCCCTGCAAGCTGCCGTTTCCGAGGTACCACCGGCAGTGTCGGTGGCCATGCGGGCAGCCCCCAATCCCTTCAACGGCGGTACGTACCTGAGTTTCAACAATCCCCGTGATGGCTGGGTGGATTTGTCGATCTACGATCTGCGCGGCCGCCGGGTGACGGAGTTGCTGGCGGGCCAGCATCCGGCGGGCCTGGATTCCGTGCGGTGGGATGGTACCGACGAGGGGGGCCGGCGCCTGGGCAGCGGCGTCTATCTGGTGCGTTTGCATACAGCCGGTGGTGAAACCACGGTGCTCAAGATCGGGCTGGTGAAGTAGGGGCACAGTGGTTCGGTGATATGGGAGTGAATCGGTGATATGGAAAACGGCGGGCCCTGGGGGACCCGCCGTTCTTCATAACCGTAGCTGACACTAGTCGTCGATGGCTCCGCCACCGCCGGTATTGATCGCCTCGAACAGGCGCAGCGCTCTGCCCACCGGACCGGTTGCCTTCTGCAGGGGCGCCGTGGCGCCGTTCTGCTGCAATGCATCGGCCAGGACACCCTCACCCCAGGCCAGCAAGGGGCCGAGCAGGGCAGCTTGTGGCCCTACTATGCCCTGGTCACTGACATAGTTGAGTTCGGAGATCAGCAACTGCTTGCGCAGTTCCTCGACCTCGTTCACCGGGGGCGTGCGCAGGATCGCGAAGGCCTCCAGGAACTCTGTCTCGGGATCGAACACGTAGGGGTCGGCCAGGTACAGGTGCCGTATCACGTCCATGAAAAGATGCATCTTCACCGGACCGTAATAGAGTTTGAATATGGGCGGATCCTCGAACCTGTGCTCGAGGTATTCAGCCACCTGGAGTTGCTGTTTCCAGAAGATCGAGCCCTCGCCGGCAGTGGGGATGATGTCATCCTCCAGGTCCTGGGCGATCTGGTCAGCGTCGACGATGAAACCGAAGTCCACATCCAGGGCATCGGGACCGATGGTAACTTCCAGTTCCAGCGGACTGGTGGGCAGGAAGCCATAGCCCAGCGAGGGATTGAAGGCGTCGGCGTAACCGACGGTATCGATGCGGACGGTATAGGTACCGGCCGGCCGCGGGAAACGGTAGGAGCCGTCGGCGGCGGTCCGTACCGTGTCCACCTGGGCCTGGGCGTCAATCAATTCAACTATGACATCGCCGAGACCGACATCCGTGGCAGGGTCGCGAAGGCCGTCTTCATTGGCATCGGTAAAGACGGTACCGGCAATCTCGTAACCGGCGCAGGGTCCCGTTATCTCTCCCATTCTCGTGGGCTCGGCGCCGTTGACCAGGGCCCGCACCGTGCCTTCGGCCACATCACCGGCGAAGGTGATGGAGTAGGTCTGGCCCTCCAGATCCACCGGGCTGATGGTCCGGGTCCACTTGACGCCGTAGAGATCGAATTCGCCGTTGGTGTGCAACCGGGACTCGTCCTCAGGCTCCCAACGGACCGGTTCGCCGGCACATTCTGGAATTTCGATCCAGAAGTAGTCCAGGACATGACCCTGGCCGATTCCGGCTACCCGCCAATGGAAAGTCGTCTCACCATCGTCGTAGGTCCGCCCCTCGTAGGTGACATGGTAATCATTGATGACCAGGTCGCCGGGACTCATGGGAACCAGCGGGGCGTAGAATACGACCTTTTCCGGGGCCGGTTCCAGCGGAGACTCTCCGCCGCCGCAGCCGACCAGGAAGAGCCCGAGCAGGGGCAGCAGGAACAGAATTCGAGACCAGAATCGCATGGCAGTTCTCCCTCCGGTGATCGCGGAGCCGGTCAATAGGTCCGCAAAATCGCCGCAATGTATTGTTTCTGTGGAGTGGTCGCTCGTGAATACAAAGATCCCCCAACCTCGAATCCACACCGTATCCCGGATATCACCCTAACAGAAAATCTGACAATCTGCAATTGAAGATCGCGTAGTGTTCACGGTGTTGCATTCTGGTCGCCGTCCTTGATAACTGCTGCCCGGGCCCGGATATCGGCTGCTTTGACAGTATTACCGGCGTGTTCGAGAGCTTCGGCCCAGCTTTCCATGATCTCAGCCAACTCAGGATGGTCAGTGCCGTTAACTGCGGCGAAAATGCTGTATGCCTGTTCCAGGTAGGGCAGGCTGGCCTCGGGATCACCGCGACGGTCCTGCAGAACACCCAGGTCGCGCAGGCTCCAGGCCACCGCCGGATGCTCGTCCCCGAAGACGGCAATTCTGATGTCCAGCGCGCGGCGGTACAACTCCTGCGCCTCGTCGTAACGCTCGCGGTCCCGGGCCAGGTTACCCAGGTTGTTGATGATGCGGGCCAGTTGTGGGTGCGGTGGCTCATAGGCCTGCTCTGCTATGGCCAGGGAACGCAGGTAATACGTCTCGGCTTCGTCGTAGCGTTCCTGGTCGTGCAACACCAGGGCCAGGTTGTTGATGGCCAGACCCAGGCGGGGATGCTCGGGGCCCAGGATGCGTTCGTAGATGGGAATTGCCTCGAGATAGAGCAGCTCCGCATCCTTGAAGCGGTCGGTCTGGTGGTACAGCAGGGCGAGGTTGTTGCGCACCTTGGCCACATCCGAGTGGTCGCGACCATGGGCGGCGTCCCAGATGGCCATGGCATTGCGGTACCGGCGTTCGGCCTCGGCGTAGTTGCCGCGATTCCAGTACAGGGCGGCCATGCTGTTGTCCGTGGCGGCCACCGCGGGGTCCTGTGCACCCAGTACCCGGACCCGGATTTCCCGAGCGCGCAGGTAGAGTGGTTCCGCTTCGTCGTAGTGGCCCTGACGTCGATAGACATTAGCCAGGTCATGCAGGCTTTCGGCCATGATCAGTTGATTCGGATCGTTGTCGCCGCCGATTACCGTCAGGGCCTCCTCGAGTATGGTGGCGGCTTCGCCGAACCGGGCCAGTTTGATATAGAGGTCACCCAGTTCGGCCAGGCTGATGGCCAGGTCCGTCCCGCTGCCTTCCTGCAGACGACGCACATCAACGGCCGACTCCAGATAGGGCAGGGCCGCGGTGTAGAGTCCGAGATTCCGGTATACCTTGCCGATGGTGGTCATCAGGCGGGATCTGACCCGCGGTTCGTCGGCCAGCTCCTTCTCGATCCGGTCACCGCCCTGCTCCAGCAGCTCGCGGGCGGTGACCGTCTCGCCCCGCGACTCGTCCGGGTCCGACACCTCGAACAGATCCACCAGGAAGTCGGTGACCCGCGTGGCGGTGCGCGCTTCCTCGCTGGCGATGCGTTCGGCCTCCACCGCCCGGATCAGGCCGATGGTGGTGCCGGTCACGCCCAGTACCAGGGCCACGGTTACCAGCAGGCCCGTCACCACGCCGGCCCGGTTGCGGCGGATGAACTTGCCCGCCCGGTACCTGACGGTGGGCGGCCCTGCGCTCACCGGTTCGAAGTCCAGGTAGCGCTGCACATCCT
>QNDV01000258.1 GCA_003646045.1 bacterium | reverse complement strand
TGACGCCGCACAACCAGGCGGGCGCCGTACCGGTGGCCCAGCCCTTCTTGAAGCGACTCAATCCATGGTCGGGATCGTTGGCCAGGCCAGCGCCGGCGCCCAGGTCGGCCACCCGCAGGCCGCGTCCCTTCAGCATGTCCAGCGACTGTTGGACCAGGGCGTAGGAAGCGCCTCCCCACTGGTATCCCTCCCGTCCGTAGGCGGACAGGTGGTGCCAGGCCCGGTCACCGTCGGTGAGCCAGATCTGCAGGCCCGCCGTGCAGCCGGCCGAGGTCTCGGCGCGCAGTACGAGGGCACCGGGCAGGTCGAGTTGGCGAGCGAAGGCCTTACGCGAAAACCTGGCCATACCGGTGATGGCGTGCCGCTCGATGAGCTTGTCGTACAGGGTGCACCAGTCGTCCAGGACGGTGCGCGGTTCGTCCACCACCGTGACCATGGCGTGGCGGTTGAAGCGGCGCGCATTGCGGCGGTGGTGGGTGGTGCCGAATTCCGAGGTGCTCCGGAGATCCACCAGGTAGTGGTCCTTCCAGGCCTGGCAGACGTCCGGGAACAGGGAGGGCAGCAGTTCGGGGGGCGGTTCGGACAGGGGGTCGGCCACCAGCACCAGGCTGACCAGGCCGGCGGTTCGCAGCTCGTCCAGATCCTCACCCAGTCCCGCCCAGTTGCGACAGGAGAACAGGGGGTAGGGACCGCAGGCATCCTTCAGGTCCCCGGCACCCGGCAAACCGCGCTCCAGCACCCAACTGTCGGCATGGTTCAACCGGCGCGGTGCACCGAAATCAGCCAGGGAGCGGATGTAATCTGCGGAGGCGTAAGACACGGGCCGATCCTGCTATGGGGAAAGTGTTGCCGTTCATTGGCTTGTGGGATTTGATCAACAAGCCTGCGGCATTTCGTTCCTGGTTTCGGAATGAAGAGGCAATTTCCGATCCTGAAACGAGTTCCGGGTGCAGGGGGTGGGAGGCGGAGAATATTTGCGGTAAACAACGATTTGGGGCCCCCGGGGGCCCCCGGTGTGAACATGGTCTCTTCCCTATCGGCGCGACATCAACACCACCGAGGCGAACGACTCCAGCGCCTATTTCGGCGGATAGCTCATCATGATCTTGCCCACGGCCTCGTCGATGGCGGCCTGCAACTGCTCGGGCGATTTCTGCGAGCGGTCGACGGTCTTGGTCCCGCTGCCACGCCAGACCAGGTTGTGGGTCCTGGCGTCGACCATGTCGATGATCAGGGTGCCCTGTGTGTATTGGTAGACGTCGATCTGCCGGCCGCCATAGCCCCAGTAGTAGCTGCTGTAGTTGTAACCCCAGTCCGTGACCTGGACCTTTTCCTCGGTGCCCAAGTGGTAGACCATCAGCACATCGGCATCCGCGCCCGTGACCTGGGCCATGCCCCGGTGGGCCAACTCGCCATCGATGGCGGAACGGATGCGGCGGTCCAGCAGGTCACTGCTCTGTTGGGCCTGCTGGGCGTTGGCGGGTTCCATATCGCCGCGTTCCATCCAGGAGAAGGTCTGGAACGCCGTAAAATCGGCCTGGGTGTCGTAGTCGTGGTTGACCGAGATGGACGAGCAGCCCGTCAGGGCCAAAGCGCCAAGCAGCAGCAGCAATACGGGGACGATGCGTTTCACGGTTCTTTCCTCCGGTCCGGGGGCACATTGGCGCGACGATCTAAATCTAGGAGGATATCGAGCATTGACCAACGTTTCAATGATCGACCCTACTGTTCGCTACTACTCGTCAGCAGAGCCAGGTCGAAGCCGACTACGAATTTCAGACGGCGGTAGCGCAGTTCGGCGTGTTGCAGGGGCGCGAGTATTCCATCGGCATTATCCTCGGACAGGTCCATGAACTGATCGGCCGTGCCGCTGCCCAGGGAGTATTGCAGTCCTGACGTAAAACCCACGCCCATGAACTGGAAACTGGCCCCGGTGGAAAAGTGCCACAGATCCCAGGTGGCCATCAGGAGACTCGAGTTCGGATCGGAGTCGAGGGTGGACCGGTCACTGCGCACTGCGCCGTAGAGAGAGAACTTGTTGCTGAAACGGTGGTCCAGTCCCAGCCCGTAATTCAGTACGGAGTTCTGTTCTATCCCAATGTTCCAATAGATCCTGTCGCTGGTAGTCTGGTTGTTGAATGGTGCCGGGTCCAGCACCTGTTCCTGGCTGACGGCGTCGAACCACTCCGCAGTAAAATGCAGGCCGGTGTTGCCATTGCGCCAAGCCAGGCCCACGGCCAGGGATAGGGGCGACTTCCAGGTGGCGGTGAGGTCCTCCTGCGCATTGGCAACCACGAAGTCATCCGGCGAACCGTTACCGTCAAGATCGATCCCGGAAGCTGACAGGTGGCTGTATACGTCGCCGCTGCCATAAATGCCCAGCCCCGGAGTGGTAAGTGTCACGCCAAAGGTCACGGGTTCGTAGTCGAAGGCCAGACCGAATTTGGCCAACAGGCGGTAGTGACCGAAGCTGAATTCGTTCACCAGATAGGTCGCGGATTCATCGCCCATGCCGTTCAAAGCTCGCGACGTGCCCTGGATACGCTGACTCTGCGACCGGTAGGCCAGGTAGGGAGTCGCCCCGAAGGCCGTGTGCTCGCCGATAGCCCGGGAAAACGTGAAGCCGTACCATGATTCCTCGGTCTTGGTCTGTCGAAAAGCCTCCGCTGTTTTCCACGTATCTTCCGGCTGGGAAGGCAGCATGTGTTCGTCGATGCGCAGACCGGCTGCATCGTAAAGGAACTTGACGCGCTCGATGACCGACCAGGCCAATTGCCAGCCTTCGAGCTTCAGCGCGTTGAAACGGCCGGCCAGGAAGCCGGGCGACGAGCCCAGGCGGTCATAGCCGGGATTGGTACCGTCGCCCAGGGCATGCTTCAGATTCAGCGATGAATATTCGACGGCGATGGTGGTGACCAACAGGGAGGCGTCCACTCCCATTGCCACCCAGGCGGGGTTGTAGTAGGTGGCACTCAGGTCGCTGGGGCTGCCCACTACCAGTCCACCCAGCAACTGGGCCTTGGTGCCGTACTGGTTGTCCCAGTACTGGGCGTCCTGGGCCCGGGCGAACCGGGGTGCCAGCAGGGCGATGGTGAGGACGATCAGCAGGCAGCGCGCTCGGCAATGTAAATCCATCAAGACCTCCCGCGCCGAGCCTAGGCGAGGTACAAGACATTTGCAAGGCGGCAGCCGCCGCCCTAGGATGAAGGCGATTCGCTGCCTGACCTGGTCCCTGGAGGAAACCATGCGTCGTCTTGTCGCCCTCGTGTTGCTGCCCCCACTGCTGCTCACCGCCTGCGCCACCGTGCCCCTGACGGGCCGTAAACAGTTGAGCCTGATACCGGACAGCCAGATGAACGCCATGAGCTACCAGCAGTACGATCAGGTGCTGGCCGAAAGCACGCTCAGTAGCGACGCCAAGGCCACGGCCATGGTCCAGCGCTGCGGACGCCGTATCCAGGGAGCGGTGGAAGACTATTTCCGCGCCAATGGTCTGAGCCATCACCTGGACGGGTACCAGTGGGACTTCAATCTCATCGAAAGCGAGCAGGTCAACGCCTGGTGTATGCCGGGCGGTAAGGTGGCTTTCTACACGGGCATCCTGCCACTCTGCGGTGACGAAGCCGGGGTGGCGGTGGTGATGGGACACGAAGTGGCTCACGCCGTGGCCGAACACGGCGGCGAGCGCATGAGTCACCAGTTGGCCCTGAGTCTGGGAGGTATGGCCCTGAGCGAGGCGGTCAAGGACAAGCCGGACGAGACCCGGGCCCTGTGGCTGACCGTGTTCGCCGTGGGGGCCCAGTACGGCGCCATGTTGCCCTACAGCCGCACCCACGAACTCGAGGCCGATCATATGGGACTGATCTTCATGGCCATGGCCGGCTACGATCCCCGGACCGCTCCGGAGTTCTGGCAGCGCATGGCCGCCGCCGGGGGGCAGGCACCGCCGGAATTCATGAGTACCCACCCTTCGGACGAGACCCGGATCCGGCACCTGAAGGAGAAGATGCCCGAGGCCCTGGCCTACTACCAACACTAGGACCCGCCCCGCTGCTGCACCATGCCGGCAGCCCGCTGCAGATTCGCTCGGTAGACACTGTTGCCCTGCTCGAGTTGCACCGCCCGCCGAAAGTGTACCATCGCCTCATCCAGCCGATCGCTCATGGCCATCAGGCTGCCCAGTGCGTTGTGGTTGGCGGCGTTGTCCGGGTCGTCGCGCAAGGCGATCAGGCGCTGTTCGATGGCCTCGTCCCGGCGGCCGATCCTGTCCAGCAGTCCGGCGTAGTTGATGCGGGCCAGAGGATAGGGCACCTTGTGACGCAGCGCCTCCTGGAAGGCGGCTTCGCTCTGTTCGTCCAGGTTCATGATGTTCAGGGTGCGCCCCAGGTTGTTCCAGGCCTTGGCGTGGCCGGGGTCCTGGGTGACGGTGGTGCGGTAGTGGGGAATAGCCTGGCGGTGTTCGCCGGCCTCGGAATAGGCCAGGGCCAGGTTGTAGTGGATGCGGGGTGAGCCCGGCGCGTTGGCCAGGGACGCTTCGTACAGGGTGATGGAATCCTGCCATTGGGCTACCCGGGCGTGGGCCATCACCGACAGTCCCAGGACGGCCACCGCGCCCACGGCCACCAGCACCCTGGCGCCTCTCTGGCCGGCCAGATCCCTGGCCAACCACACGATTGC
>QNDV01000257.1 GCA_003646045.1 bacterium | reverse complement strand
TGAGGGTGGACGCCACCACCGCGCCTCCCACTTCCGTGGTGCCCTCCACCGCGGCCCGGGCCACGGAAAGCCCTTCCTTGCGGCGGCGGAATATGGATTCCAGCACCACGATGGAGTTGTCCACCAGCATGCCGATGCCCAGGGTCAGTCCGCCCAGGGACATGATGTTCAGGGAGATGTCCAGCTTGTACATGGCGATGAACGTGGCCACTACCGAGATGGGAATACTGGTGGCTATGATCAACGTGCTGCGCAGGTCGCGCAGGAAGAAAAGCAGGACCATGATGGCCAGCACGCCGCCGATGAGCGCCGCGTTGCGTACCTCGTTCACCGCCTGCTCGATGAAGTGGGACTGGTCGAAAAGGATGGTCAGCTCCGCACCTGGGGGCAGTTTGCCGTCCTGCCAGGCGCCTACGCGCTCGGCCAGGCGTCGCGCCACGGTCACCGTGTTGGCGTCGCCCTCCTTGTAGAGGGAAATCTCCACCGATTCGCGGCCGCCCACGCGGGTGATCTCTTCGCGTTCCTTGTGGCCCCACGAGACCTCGGCCACATCCCTGAGGCGGACCGTGGCCGCGCCGTCCTGCCGGATGATCAGGTTGCCGATCTCGTCGGTGTCCTGGAACTCGTTGATGGTGCGGATCAGGAACTGGCTGTCCCGCCCCCGCAACGCCCCGCCCGGCAGGTTGACGTTGCTGACACCCACCACCTGCCGTATCCGGTCCAGTTCGATACCCAGGGCCGCCAGGCGGTCCTGGTCCACGTCGATGTGGATCTCCTCCTCGAAGCCGCCCTTGATGCCGGCCGCGGCCACGCCCTTCACCGTTTCGAAGTCCTGCTTGAGCTGCTTGTCGGCCAGGCGCCGCAGGGTGGTCAGGTCATCGGTGCCCGTCAACGCCAGGCGCACGATGGGGTCCAGGCTGGGGTCGTAGCGCAGCACCACCGGGTCGGTGGCGTCCTCGGGCAGGATCAGCCGGTCGATCTTCTCGCGCACCTCCATGGACAGCAGGTCCATGTCTGCGCCCCACTCGAATTCCAGGGTGACTTCCGAAACCCCCGCGCGGCTGATGGAGTGGACGGTCTGCAGCCCGCGCAGTACCCCGACGGCCTCTTCCACCGGTCGCGTGACCAGGTTCTCGACCTCCTGGGGCGCGGTGTCCGGGAAATCGGTCTGCACCGTGATGGAGGGGTAGGTGATGTCGGGAAAAAGCTCGAGGGACAGGCGGGTGTAGCCCACGATCCCGAAGGCGATCACCGCCAGCGCCGTCATCATCACGCTCACGCGGCGGCGCACCGCCAGTTCGACCAGGGGGCGCATCAGCGGGCGACCCCCGGACCTTCGAGGATCTTCAGCTTCATGCCGTGCTTGAGGGAGCGCTGGCCCTTGGTGACGACGGGTTCGTCGGCCGCGAGTCCGGACAGGACCTGGGTGTGCTCGTCATTTGTAAAACCCACCGTTACCACGCGCCGTTCGGCCGCGGGACCGTCATCGTCCCGGATCACGGTATAGACCACCTGCTCGCCCTTGTCCGTGAGTACCGCACCCCGGGGTACGAGCACCGCCCCCTCGCGCCGTTCGGTAACGATCTGCACCTGGGCGAAGTCGCCCGGGCGGGTGCCGGCGGGATACTCGGCAACCTCCACCGTGATCTTGATGGTGCCGCTGTTGGGATCGATGATCGGGCTGATCAGCTTGATATGTCCCGCGAGGCGCGTGCCGTCGCTGTCGAGTACCAGCTCCACGGCCTGGTCGCGCTGCAACTGGTTGAATTCGCGGCTGGGCACGTGGACCCGCGCCAGCAGGGGCGTGAAGTCGGCCATGACGAAGAGGGGATCACCAATGTTCACGTTCTGGCCCGGGTCCACCAGGCGTTCGGTTACGGCGCCACCGAAGGGCGCAACCACACTGGTATAGGACAGGTTCAGACGGGCCAGACCCTCTTCGGCCTCGGCACTGGCCAGGTCACTGCGGGCGGCTTCGAATTCCTCCATCGTGGCCAGTTCCTCGGCCCGCATCTGCTCCAGTCGATGGAAACGCGAGCGCAGGTTGGCGGTGTTGGCCTCCGCCTGATCCACCTTGAAGCGGTATTCGGCGTTCTCGATGACCAGCAGCACCGCACCCGACTGCACCTGGTCGCCTTCCTCGGCGTGCAGGGTGCCCACCACACCGGTAGCCCGGGCCAGGATCTGGGCCTGCTTCTGGGGTTCGAGGGTGGCCGTTGCCCGGTAGTAACTGCTGATGGAACCGGTGGTGGCTGTCTGGACGGCCACCGGTACGGCTGGTTGTTCACCGGCACCTGGATGCTTCCCGGGACCACCCGGATTATGACCGCCGGCAGGTTGCTGACTCCCGGGGGTACCTTGCTGTCCACCCGCCTTCTTGCCGGTCGGCTGCTGCTGCGCCGTGGTCTTGTGCGCGGCGCCGTCGTCGGCCTTGGGCTCGTCCTTTTCACCGCAACCGGCGAGGACGAGAATTCCCAGACAGATCATGAGGGTCAGCCGAAGGCCGAGCCGGGTCCTGGTCATGGTGGGCGGTTCCCTTCTTTGGATGGCATCCGGATTGATGCAGGGACTCTGCACGGTGTCCGGAGGGCCCGATGGTACGGGATCGAAAGGCAAGATGTTCGCATATTCGACAGATTCAACAAGACTCAACGCGCGGCGCAGAATGTACCAGTGGTAATTCCCAGCTTTCCGGGACGGTATTGGCCGCATCTTTGCATTGATTTTATTCAGCGGCTTACAGAAACCCTTATGTGCTGCCATGGGGCGCGCTAGAGCCTTCTGGGGTGCCAACGGCCACGATCAACTTGACGCGAGATCATGCAATTAGACACTGCCCTCGGAACCAACAGTCGCACATCGACTTGACGAAATATGATATTAATTCGACAGGATCAGCAGTGACCAGAAGTGGACGGTAAGTGGCATTTCCAGAATATGTTAGGGGTTCTGTACAACAGAACCGGCCGAGTCGAATTACCCATCGCCATAATTTGCTTGGTGACATAATTCGACGTATCATCGGCTACGAATTTTACGTTACCCGGAGGTTCGATCGTACCATGTATGCCCTCACTCGCCCTTATGGGTTCGTCTGTGCCCTGGTCGCAACCCTCGTCGGTCTCGCCCTGACGGGACCCGCGGCTAATGCTTCGACAGTCGAACCGTCACAGCAGATCAGCACCACCAGTGCCCAGAATCCCACCCTGGGAATCCCGCGCTGGAAGGGTTGGATAGACCCGGCGAACCCCGACCGCATGTGGGCCAGCTTCGCGGGCAATTCGAGTTCGGCCAACAATGTCGTCTACTCGGCGGACGGTGGTCTGAACTGGTCGACCCATACCATCAACCCCAACAACAGCGGCTACCTCAACTACCATGTTAGTCTATTCGGCAAGGGGAGTGATCTGTACTTCACCTTCCCCGGTAGCGGGATCGACGTGCGGCGCTTCACAGCGCCGGCCACAAGCAACGACGACCGGCTTCCCCTGGTGACGATGTCCGGTACGAGCTCGCGTCATCGTTCCAGTGTCATGGTCGATGGTGACGGTCGGGTATGGGTCTTTTCGCGGTTGAGCAACTCCCCGTCGGATAACGTCCATTACCACTACTCGGACGACGACGGCCAGACCTGGACCGCGGGCACGGTGGTGGCCACCGGTTCGCCCAACGTGCGTATCGGGTCCATGCCCTATGTCGATGGCCGCGCCTGCGTCGTGATCCTGCACCTGAACAGCTCACGGGGCTATGAGTACTACCTGTGGAACGGGTCCTCCTTCGAGGCCCGGGCCGACCACACCATCCGTGGCGGTGATGTGGGCTACCAACGGGCCTTCGCACACAACGTGGTGAACGGAAGTACCTTCCATCTCGTGTATGCGGCGAACGACGAGTTGCGGCATGTCTGGAAGGACGACCAGAACGGCAGCGGCACCTGGAACGAACAGGTCATCGAGACCCATGACACCATGGACGCCATGCTCTGGTCACCCTCGTTGACGACCCGGGGCAGCGAGCTCTTCCTGTTCTACAGCCGCTGGGATTCCAGCGAGGCCTCGGCCCAGATCTACGTGCGGCGACTGGTCGACGGTTCCAGCGCATGGGAGGACCCGGTCCAGGTCTCCGTGGACGGCTTGACCTACAACGTCCATCCGAACACCGCCTTTTCGGTACCGGTGACCTCGGACTATATCCCGGTCTTCTGGACCACGGGTTCAGGCCATGACCGTATCCGCTTTGCCCGCATAGCCGGGTCCAGTGTTCCGGCCGATGACATTACGGCGCCCGCACGCATCAAGGATCTGCAGGCTGCCACCACGGCCGCGAGTGACGAGGTTCAGGTCCAATGGACAGCCACGGGAGACGACAACGACGTGGGCCAGGCCGTCAGTTACGACCTGCGGTATTCCACGTCGCCCATCAACGAAACGTCCTGGGATACCGCCATACCCGTGACCGGCGAACCGGTACCGGCGCCGAGCGGTGAGCACGAGTCCATGGTTGTCCGGAATCTGGAGACGGGCACCAGCTATCTGTTCGGTTTGCGGGTCGCCGACGATGCCGACAACGTTTCGGACGTATCCAATATCGTCTGGGCCAAGGTGGGAGCCATTTCCCACGCTTCGCGGGTGCCCTTCGAGGGTGCGGTGCTGGCTCCCAACCGACCCAACCCGTTCAACCCGCG
>QNDV01000256.1 GCA_003646045.1 bacterium | reverse complement strand
TGCGCCGGCCCGCACGTTCGCTTTCATGGAGGACGTGCTCAAGCTGCGAGAGGCGGGGTATGCCCAGGGCGGCACCCTGGAGAACGCGCTGGTGATCGAAAACGGTGGCCTGGTCGGTGGCCAGACCTTGCGGTTCCCCGACGAGATCGTCCGCCACAAGTTGCTGGATCTGCTGGGGGACATCGCATTGCTCGGCATGCCACTGCAGGGGCATGTGCGCGCGCGCCGGAGTGGACACGAGGCCAACGCTGAATTTACCAGGAAACTAGCTCACCGCGAGCAGCGTAGTAGCCGGATCTTCCCGCGACGTCGGCCCGATGATTTCGACATATCGGCCATTCTCGAGGTCATGCCGCACCGCTATCCGTTCCTTCTGGTGGATCGGATCACCGAGCTGGAGCCCGGGAAACGGATCGTGGGTTTCAAGAACGTGACCATCAACGAACCATTCTTCCAGGGCCACTTCCCGGGGCACCCGATCATGCCGGGAGTCCTGATCATCGAGGCCATGGCCCAGGCTGGTGGGGTTCTCTTGCTCACCAGCGTGGACGATTCCCGAGGGAAACTGGTCTTTTTCATTGGTATCGACAATGCCCGCTTCCGCCGGCCCGTGCTGCCCGGAGATGTCTTGACGCTGGAATGTGAGTTGGTCAAGCTCCGGGGGCCGATCGCCAAGATGCGGGGGGTCGCTCGTGTGGGCGACGAAAAAGTTGCCGAAGCGGAGCTCATGGCGAGTCTGGTGGACGGCTGAGCGCCGCACCCCCAAGGAGGACACAGATCTTGGAGCCCATCAAGTTCAATCGCCCGGCCGGTCCGCGTCCGGTGCGAACGGCGGAGGTTCATCCCACAGCGGTGGTCCATCCGGACGCCAAACTCGGCCATAACGTCCAGATCGGACCGCACGCCGTGGTGGGCGCATCGGTCCAGATCGGCAATGGCTGTCTCATCGGGCCCTCGTCCGTCATCGACGGCTCGGTGCTCATGGGAGACGAATGTCGAGTCGGTCCATCGGTGATGATCGCCGGCAACACGACCATTGGTCGCGGCAACCGGTTCTTCCATGGCGCGTCCATCGGCAATGATCCCCAGGATCTGAAGTTCAAGGGGGAGCTGACCTACCTCGAGATCGGTGACGACAACGTCTTTCGCGAGTTCTGCACCGTGCACCTGGCCGCCGGCGAGGGCGAGAAGACCCGCATCGGCAGCAGCAATCTGCTCATGGCCTATGTCCACATCGCCCACAACTGTGTGGTCCACGACCATGTGATCATCGCCAATGCGGTGAACATGGCCGGACACGTCGAGGTGGAGAGTTTCGCCACCCTCGGTGGCATGACGCCCATTCACCAGTTCGTGCGCATCGGCGCCTATGCCATGGTCGGCGGCGCCAGCCGGTTGCCTCAGGACGTGCCGCCGTTCGTGCGGGTGGCCGGCAATCCGGTGGAAGTCCGGGGTGTCAACAGCATCGGCGTCAAGCGCCGCGGTTTCGCCGACGAGGAGATCCTGAACATCAAGAAGGCCTACCGGTTGCTGTACCGTTCGGGCTTGAACGTGCGTCAGGCGTTGGACCGGATCACCAGCGACTGTCAGTTGACCAGGAACATCGAGGATCTCATGGAATTCATCCGCCGGTCCGAGCGGGGAATCGTTCGTTGATGCTAACAGCCCGTTGAAAAACTCGGACCGAGCCACGCACGCCCGGCCGGCCTGCGTGCGCCGGACCTCTGCCTCCGACGGGAAGTCATGATCCGCCCTGCGAATCCAGTTCCGCACCTCTTCCTCTCCTGTGGTGAGGCCAGTGGTGACCGCTACGGCGCGGCGCTACTGGCCGCTCTGCGTCGGGAGCGACCCGATATCCGAGTGAGCGCGCTCGGGGGCCAGGCTCTGACCGTGGCCGGGGCGGAGATGGTGGCTTCCTCCGAGGACATCTCCGTGATGGGCTTCGGTGAAGTGGTGGCCCACTGGCGTCCCATCTTGCGGGCACGGCGCCGCATTTGGCGTCACGTTGACGACAGTGGGGTGGACCTGGTCGTTCCCGTGGACTTTCCTGGATTCAATCTCGATCTCGCCGCACATGCTCATCGCCGCGGATTGCCGGTGTTCTACGTGGTGCCGCCGCAACTGTGGGCCTGGGGCGCCTGGCGTCTGCGCCGCCTTCGGCGCGACGTCGATCGTCTGGGCACCATCCTGCCGTTCGAGCCCGAGTGGTTCGGCGAACGAGATGTCGACGTGGTCCATCTGGGCCATCCGCTGATGGAAGATTACACCGATTATCCTTTCGAGGCGCGCAAACGGGCCCGCGAGGAGCGGTTGCTGAACCCGAACCAGCCCGTGACGGTGGGATTGCTACCAGGCAGCCGTCGCCAGGAGATCGACCGCCTGCTGCCGACCATGCGGGTGGCCGCTGGGATCATCCAGTCGTGGCTGGGGCGCCGCCGGGTGCGGGTCCTGGTCAGCAGCGCACCCGGGAGCGACGGACGCCGCCTGGCTGCACTGGCCGGCGAGGGCTGTGAACTGGTGGACCTGCCGCTTCCGGAACTGCTGGAACAACTGGACCTGGCCCTGGTCTGCAGCGGTACGGCCAGTCTGGAGACGGCGCTGGCCGGTGTTCCGCACGCCATCGCCTATCGCACCAGCGGCTTGAACCACGCCATCGCCAAGCGCCTGGTGAAGACCTCCCACATCGGCCTGGCCAACCTGATCCTCGAACGGACCCTGGTGCCGGAGCACATCCAGGACGACGCCGACCCCGCGCACCTGGCCAACGCGCTGCTGCGGCTGTTGAACGCGCCGGGCCAGCGTCGCGATTACTACCGTGGTTGTACCGATCTGAGACGGCGTTGCGGTGGGGCGGGTGTCTGGCGGCGTGCGGCGAGGGCCATCCTCGCTCTGCTGGACGAGCGGCGGGAGGCGTGAAGTGGCGCTCCATGGCCTCAAGCTCGCTCTGGCGCCGCCGGCCTGGTGGCTACTGACCAGGGCCTGGTCCTGCAACACCACCTCTCTCGCGCCGCAACCGGCAACCGGCCCGGTGATCTTCGCCTGCCTGCATCGCGACATCATGCCCGCGATCTGGTACTGCCACCCAGCCCGCCCGACGCTGCTGGTGAGCAAGAGCCCCGATGGTGTGATCCTCATCAACACCCTGACCCGCGACGGTTACCGGTTCGCGCGCGGCAGCACCGGTCACGACGGACACGAGGGCTTCGTGGGCCTGTTGCGAACCCTGCGAGAGGGGCGTCACGTGGGGTTGGCGGTGGACGGGCCGCGGGGTCCCTTCGGGCATGTTCACGACGGTGTGCTGCAGTTGGCTCGGCGCAGCGGGGCGTCGATCGTGCCGCTGACGGTTCACGGGCAGGGATGTCTGCACCTCGACACCTGGGACCGGACCCGGGTGCCGCTGCCCTGGGCCCGCTTGGTGGTCACCGCGGCCACGCCTCTGATCATTCCTGCCGGCGCGGACGACGCCGAACTGGCCGACCTGCGCGTGGAACTGGCCCGGCTGTTCGGGCTTCAGGACGAGGACTGTGATGGAGATCATTGACTTCAGACCGACCCCTGAGCGGATCCTGGCCGGCGCCTCTTCGCGGCCAGGCCCCGGTCACGCGCTGGCCCGGCTGGCCGGCCGGCTGGCGGATTTCGTCGCGGCCGGTCGTGCCGCACGCCGGCAGGCGCCTCCGCCGGGCGTGCTGGTGGTCTCGGTGGGCAATCTCCGCGTGGGGGGTACGGGCAAGACACCGGTTGTCGGCGCTCTGGCCGAAGAACTGGCGTCGCGCGGCATTCCCGGCGCGATCATCACCAGAGGCTACGGTGCGGCCGCCAAGGGGCCCCTGGTGGTCCGCCCCGGGGATCTCCACGCCGCGGACGAGTCTCGCCTGCTGGCTCGCCAGATCGGTCATGTCGACTGGACGGTGATCCAGGCCCGCCGCCGGGATCGCGGACTTGCATTTGCGCTGAATGTCTCGCCGTCGCCGCGCGTGGTCCTGCTCGAGGACGGGTACCAGACCGCACGCCTCGGACGCCACCTGGACGTGTTGATTCTCGACGCGTGGGACCATTGCGACGCCGAGATCCAGCCGGTGGCCGGCCCCGTTCTACCCTTCGGCCCCTACCGCGAGACTGGCGCGGCGGCCGCGCGGGCGGACGTTTGGCTCCTGGAGGCGGCAGATCTTGCCGACGGTCTCACCGCTGGACTTGGTCGCGGGATTGCGGTGGCGGGTTTCGTGCGCCGGCTCCAGTTGGCGGATATCGAGGGCGCCACGCTACCGGCTACCGCTGCCGTTCACGGACTCGTGGCCGGCCTGGCCCGGCCGGAGCGGTTCGAGGCCGGTTGCACCGATCTGTTGCCGCAGCCGCCCGCGCTGGCCGTGCGATGCCGGGACCATTGCCGCTACGATCCGGCGCTGCTGCGCCGCATCCTGGCCGCGGGCGCCCGATGCGGCGTGACCGCCTGGGTCACCACCGAAAAGGACTGGGTCAAGCTACGGGACGTGTGGCCGCACTCGGTATCGATTCAGGTGATCGAATTGACGGTGACCTGGACTGGACGCAAGACGCTCCCCGACCTGGTCGAGGAGCGCCTGAAGATCCTGTCTGCCGCCAGGCGAGATGCCTAGTCGCTGACCGACACGCCGATGAAATTCACCCTCATACCGGCGGTGATGGCGACCTCTTTGTCGCTGCCGCTCTCATGGCCGTAGAAGGTGAAACG
>QNDV01000255.1 GCA_003646045.1 bacterium | reverse complement strand
TGCTCCGCGTGTTCGCCGGCTGGTGCTGGCGCGGGATCGGCACAGGTGCCAAGCACCGGGTTGCTGTCATACGCGGTTTCTGGAGGTTCATCACTTGACGGCACGCAGCAAAGGCGGTGGCAACGAGGCAGACAACCTGGTCACGCTGTGTGCGGCTTGTCATCGGCTGTGGCATGAGCGGGGGGATTCGGCAGGGGTGGGTATCGGTGCGTGATGCCGCGGGAAACGGCTGCGGCCCGATCGAAGCCGGGCCGCAGAGCCTGCGGCCAATCCACAACTCGAATACTCATGGGTGAATTTCAAAACCTGAATTCAACTGGACACAGGCGAGGGATATTGAGAGCGAATGCATAGTGACCTTTTCCATGATCAATAATTCCGACCGTCCCTACCCCAACCCCTCCACCACCAACACCCCGCAAACCACCAGCACGAAGGTGTTGATCTCCATGAACCGCACCTTGTACATCCGCCCCAGGGGCGCGTCGAGTGCCTCTTCAGCCACTGGCCTGAGCAGCACCACCGACCGCAGCACCACCGCCAGCCCCGCTACCGCCACCAGGTAGCGCGGCACCATGGCGTCTATCAGCGAAAACAGGGGCATCAGTACGCCGGCCACCACTACGGCGGCAATCCAGGTGAAGGTCAGGCGGCCGATCTGGCGGGCGTCGAAGCGGTCGAACAGCGAGGGCAGGCCGGCGGCGCGGTAGTCGCGTTGGTAGTGCAGAAGCAGCAGCCAGAAATGGGGCATCTGCCACAGGAAGAAGAAGAACATCACCTGGTGCAGCGCCGGGTCGGCCAGGTAACCGCCGGCCGCCACCCAGCCGGCCGCCGGAGGCAACGCCCCCACCACCGCTCCAGGCAGGGCCGCGAAGGGCGTCACGCGCTTCAGCGGTGTGTAGATCCCGTTGTAGACCACCGCCGCGGCCAGACCCAACATCGCAGGCAACAGACCATAAAAAACAACCAGCAGCGCCGACCCCACCCCCAGCAACAACAACGATCCGGCCAGGGCCGCCTTTCGCGAAATCCGTCCGGCGGGCAGGGGTCGTCCGGCCGTGCGGCCCATGCGCGTGTCCAGGGCCGCGTCCTGCACCTGGTTCAGCGCCGCCGCGCCGCAGGCCTGCAGGAAGATGCCCCCCAGCACCGGCAGCATGGCCACATCGAACTGCCCGCGGAATACCACATACCCCACCGCCGTGGTCACCATCGAGGCGATGGTGATGCGAAGTTTCACCAGCTGCAGCCAGACGCGTAGCACGGCTACTCCAGCTCCTTGATGAACTCGATGATGCTGTTGATGTCCACGCTGTCCACCAACGCACTCTGGTCCGGCATCAGGTTCTGGTAGCCGGCCACCAGGTCGGCGGCCGGGGTCAGGATCGAGCGGCGGATGTACTCCTCGTCCACGATGATCCGACGCTCCTGGCCATCGGTGATCACGGTCTCGGTGCTGCCCCAGATACCCTTGAACGAGGGGCCGATGAGCTTGCTGCCGTCCAGGCTGTGGCAGGTGACGCAGCCCCGGACCGTAATCAGGTCCACGCCCTGGGGGCGGTCCCATTCGCCGCCGTAGAACTCGTCGAATTCCTCCACCGGGATGGCCTTGACCGTGGACAACATGGCGCTGTGCTCTTCGCCGCAGTACTCGGCGCAGAAGATCGTGTAATCACCCGGGCGCTCGGCCTGGAACCAGGCCCGGTTGGCGCGGCCGGGTACGCAATCCTCCTTCAGACGGAAGGCGGGCACGAAGAAGCTGTGGATGACATCGGCCGATTCCAGCTTGAGTTTGACGGGCTTGCCCACCGGCACGATCAGTTCGGACAGCACACGACCGTCGGGATAGATGAAACTCCAGGACCACATCTGGGCCCGCACCGTCACGGGAAAAGCTCCGTCGGGGATCTCGCGCATGACCTTGAAGCCCGCCCAGCCGTAGTAGAACATCACCATCACCAGGATGGTGGGCAGGATGGTCCAGATGGCCTCGAGGGTAACGTTGCCCTCGATCTGGGCCGGGTTGGGATTGCGACTGCGGCGGTAGCGGATCATGAACCAGATCATCACCGCCGTGATGCCCACCAACAGGATCACCGAGGAGACCAGGATCAGCCAAAAAGTCCTGTCCACCAGTCCCGCGTAGCTTGAAGCTCCAGAAAGCATCGTTCGTCGTCCTTACCGGTAGGTGTAGTCGAACAGGGTCAGACCCATGATGACGGCCAGGATCACGGCCGCCGTCAGGAACATCCATCGGAAGACCGGCTTCTCGTATTTCAGGTGCATGAAGTACATGAGGATCAGCGCGGCCTTGATGGGCGTGATGATCACGGCGGCGGTAATGCCCACGCGCCCCGGGAACCAGACCGAAGCGCCAACAGTCAGGGCGGTCAGGATCAGCAGCGCCACCCAGACCAGCACCATCAGGCCGTCGGGCAGGACGTGGCGATCCGGGTCGGCGTGAACGGCGATCGCGGTCGTATCGTGCATCATTCGCTCCTAGGCCGTCAGGTAGAACAGGGGCAGCAGGAAGATCCAGACCAGGTCCACCAGGTGCCAGTACAGTCCCGTGAACTCCAGGGTCTCGGGCCGCTCCGCGTTCACGCCGCCACCCTTGATCTTGAAGAACACGACGATCATCACGATCAGGCCGATAACCACGTGGATGCCGTGCAGTCCGGTCATCATGAAGTAGAGATTGAAGAAGAGGTCCTCGCCGTGGGGCATCTCCCTGAGGTGGTCCTGGCCGGGGAAGATCTGGTGATGGTACTTGGCGCTCCACTCGAAGAACTTGATCACCATGAAGGTCACGCTGGCGACCATGGTGGCCCCCAGCATGCCCAGGGCACGACCGGTCCTGCCACGCTGCAGGGCGCTGACGGCCAGCACCATGGTCAGGGAACTGGTGAGCAGTACCACGGTGTTGGTCACGCCCATGGCCACGTTCAGCTCGGCCGCCGCGTGGTGGAAAGACTCGCCGTGCATGTTGCGGTACACGGCGTAGATCACGAACAACCCGCCGAACAGCAGCAGCTCGGTAAACAGAAAGAGCCACATGCCTGTCTTGGCCCCGATGGGGTCGCGGTGCACGGGATGGGCCGCGGTGGCGGCGACGGTTCCGTTGCTCATCAGGTCAGCTCCCCTGTCCGCGTTCGGCGATGATGCGGGTGTAGTCGTAGGGATCGCCCGGGTTCTCGGGGAAGCGGGCGAAGTTCAGCTGGGGCGGTGGCGAGGTGGTCTGCCACTCGAGGGTGGTCGAACCCCAGGGATTGTCCGGCGCCTTGGCACCGCTCCTGGCGCCGCGGATCAGGTTGGCGATCATCATGATCAGGCCCACGGCCAGGATCCACGACCCGATGGTCGAGGCCATGTGGTAGGGCTGGAACTCGGGAAGATAGTCGGCGTAGCGCCGCGGCATGCCCAGGATGCCCATGATCAGCATGGGAAAGTACAGCGCGTTGAAGCCCACGAAAATCAGGCCCCAGGCCGTCATGGCCGTCTTCTTGTCGTACATGCGCCCGAAGATCTTGGGGAACCAGAAATGCATGCCGGCGATGAACCCGATGCCCGCGCCGCCGAACATTGTGTAGTGGAAGTGCCCCACGATGAAGGCCGTATCGTGCACGTGGATGTCCGTGGCCAGCGCCCCGTTCACCAGCCCGGTCAGTCCCCCGATGGAGAACAGGAAGATGAAGGACACGGCGTACAGCAGCGGCACCTCGATGGCTATGGAGCCGCGGTACAGCGTGGCCACCCAGTTGAAGATCTTGATACCCGTCGGAATGGCCACCAGGAAGGTCAGCAGGCTGAAGATCCAGCGCGCCGTGTCGCTCATGCCCACGGTGAACATGTGGTGTCCCCACACCAGATAACCCACACCGGCGATGGCCATGCTGCTCATGGCAATGGCCTTGTAGCCGAAAATGGTGCGCCTGGCGAAGGTGGGCAGGATCTCCGAGATGATGCCCATGGCCGGCAGGATCATCACGTACACCACCGGGTGCGAGTAGATCCAGAACAGGTGCTGGAAGAGAATGGGATCGCCCCCGCGTGCAGGATCGAAGAACCCGATACCCACGGTGCGCTCCATGAACAGCAGCGCCAGGGTAATGCCCACCACCGGCGTGGCGATGACCTGGATCCAGCTGGTGGCGTACAGACCCCAGCAGAACAGGGGCATCTGGAACATGCCCATGCCCTTGGCCCGCAGACGGTGAATGGTGGTGATGAAGTTCATCCCGGTGAGGATCGAACTGAAGCCCAGCACAAAGGCCGCCATCACCGCCAGCGACACATTGGTGCCGGCGCGCAGGGAGTAGGGCGCATAGAAGGTCCAGCCCGTATCCGGCGTGCCACCGCCCGTGAACAGCGACATCACCGCCATCAGCGCGCCCGCCATGTAGATGTACCAGCTCAACAGGTTCAGCTTGGGAAAGGCCACGTCGTCGGCCCCCAGTTGCAGGGGCAGGATGAAGTTCCCCAGCACCGCCGGTATGCCCGGCACGATGAACAGGAAGATCATGATCACGCCGTGCAGGGTGAAGAGCGCGTTGTAGGTCTTGTGGTCGACGTACTGCATGCCCGGCTGCATGAGTTCCAGGCGCATGAGCAGCCCCAGCAGCATGCCCACCACGAAGAAGGTGCCCAGGGCGTACAGGTACATCAGACCGATGCGTTTGTGGTCGGTGGTCAGCAGCCAGGACATGAGGCCGCTGCGGCCACCGAGAGGAGTATCGAAGTAGGATCCCGTATAGCCGGGTCCCG
>QNDV01000254.1 GCA_003646045.1 bacterium | reverse complement strand
TCACGGGCTGGGTGGCCGAGAACTGGGGAGAAAACCAGTGGTCGTCCGTCGGCACCTACGACGTCAAGGTCCAGGCGCGATGCCACGACCACATCGACATCCTCTCCGAGTGGTCGGCAGCCACCACGGTGACCGTCACCGAGGCACCCGCCGAGACCATCGGTACGCCGGAGATCTACGGTACCACCACCGGCACGACCATCGAAGCTCTGGCGTTCTCATGCTCCGTGGTGACCAGCAGCCTGGGCCACACCGTGATGTATGTCTTCAGTTGGGGCGACGGAACAGCGAATAGCTCGACGTACAGTCCGAATTCAGGTCACCTTTGGAACACGCCCGGGACCTATGACGTCAGGGTCATGGCCCACTGCGCCGAACATCCCGAGTACGAGTCCGACTGGTCGCCGGCGATCCAGGTGACGATCACCGAGGCGGACGAGACCATCAGCAGCCCCCCCCAGATGGTCTCCAGCGTGGCTGATTTCGCGGCGGTTGATGAGGAGGTATGGGTGAGTTGCTATGGCGTGGTCAATAACCTGGGCCACGTCCTCGAGTACCGTTTCGATCTGGGTGACGGCACCATATCCGACTGGACGACCACGAGGACCGTGTACTACGCGTGGTCCACGGCGGGTACATACACCATTCTTGCCCAGGCTCGTTGTGTCGATCATCCCGAAGTCATTACTGATTGGACCAGGGACACCTATGTCCATGAGATCACAATCTACGACGGTCTCGAGACCCTGCTGCCGGCGGAACTGGAGGTAACAATTTATGAGATCAAGGCGTTTGAGCAGCATACCTACGTGGTGAGATCCGGTTCCAGCATGGGCCACCGGTTCGAGGCGCGCATCGACTGGGGCAACGGCGAGGTGTCCGACTGGGTGGGTTCCGGCTATGGGGGGAACAATATCGCCTATATCAACTACACCTACCAGACCTCGGGAACGTTCGAGGTCATGTGCCAGGCGCGCTGCATCGAGCATCCTGACATCATCACGGAGTGGAGTTCGACGACCAGCGTCCCCGTGAGCGAGACCATCACCCGTCCTACGATCACTGGTGACGTGACCGGGACGGTGGGCGTGCCGGCCACGTGGCTGGCTGCGGATGCGGTCAGTTCCGATGGCCATGCGTTGGAGTACGCCCTCCTGGTCGGCAACACAGAATACGACTGGACGAGCTCGCCCACGCAGCAGCATACCTTTGATGCGGCCGGAACCTATTACGTCAGGATACGTGCCCGTTGTGCTGAACATCCCGATATCACTTCGGGCTATACGGATTCGGTGAGAGTCGTCATCACCGACTGACCGGCGCGATCGGCGTAAACGGAAGCCCCGTCTCCGCGAGGAGGCGGGGCTTCGTCATGCCGGTGCGGGGCGGTGCGGGGGTTGCACTGTTGATTGTCCGACGCCATCTGGTACCGTCCGGACCAGTGGTCCGGTTCCCGCTGTCTGGGAGAGCTGTCATGGCGCGTTTCGTGAGTTTCGTCCTGTTCCTGTTGTTGCCGGTCCTGGCTGTGGCCGAGCCCGCCCTGGAGGCCGACCTGCAGTCCGTCGTAGACTGCTACCTGGCCGAAAATCCCATGGCGCCCGGGGTCTCGACCCACGTGATCTGTCCCGGCCTGAACCTGGATCACAGCTTCGCTGCGGGCATCGATAACCGCGGCAGCGACGTTCCGTTGACCGGTGCCCACACCTTTCGCATCGCCAGCAACACCAAGACCTATGTGGCGGCGGCACTATTGCGCCTGGTCGAACAGGATCGGCTGAAGTTGGACGATTCGCTGGGCCAGCACCTGTCGGCCGAGCGGCGCGCCCTGCTGGTCGGCGACGGCTATGACCTCGAGGCCATCACCATCGCCCAGGTCCTGAGCCACACGGCGGGGCTTGCCGAACATCCCGCCGACCCGCGCTTTGCCGAGATGATCTACGCCGATCCTCAACGGGAGTGGACCGCGGACGAGCAGGTCCGCCTGATGGTGGAATGGCTCGATCCGGTGGGACCTCCGGGCGGCCGCTACCTTTACTCGGATACGGGATACGTGTTGTTGGGCGGGATCATCGAGGGGTTGACGGGCCACCCCCTGGGCGTGGCCGTGCATGAGCTGTTGAACTATGAACGTCTGGGCCTGGACGCCACCTGGTGGGAGTACTCGGAACAGGTCCCCGTGGGCGCCGGACCTCGGGCCCACCAGTACATCGGCGAACATGACATCCTCGACTGGAACCTCAGCCTGGACCTCTTCGGCGGCGGCGGTCTGGTGACCGATGCACCGGATCTGGCCGTGTTCATGCGACTGTTGTTACAGGGTGTGGTGCTACGTGACGATGCTACCCTGGCCAGCATGATCGGCGGTGGCACGGCCCCGTACCGTCTGGGACTGATGTCCATGGAGCTGGGGGGATACGTGGTTTTCGGCCACCAGGGATTCTGGAATACCTTCGCCTTCCACGTGCCGGCGCTGGACCTCACGGTCTCGGGCTGTCTTTTGAATCATGACGCGGTAAACGGCAAGGAACTGGCGGCGGCGCTCATCGAGCGCGTAGCGGTGGAACAAGCCACAGTGGCGGGGAACAAGTGACCGCAGGAGCAAGGAGACCTTCATGAGCCGACGACGCAGGAGAGTGATTCTGGCGGTGGGCATACCCGTCGCCGTAGTGGTCCTGGCCCTGGTCGCGTTGCGCCTGTTCCTGCCCCTGGACAAGGTCAAGGACCTGGCCACCGCCAGACTGAGTGAACAACTGGGGCGCGAAGTGACCGTTGCCGACGTGGGCCTGTCCCTGCGGGGCGGCCTGGGTATCGTGCTGCGGGACGTAGTGATCGCCGATCCACACGGCACCGGGGACGGACGACTGCTGGAGGCGGCCGGGCTGGACCTCAAGCTCGAAACGGGACCCCTGTTGCACCGCGAAGTGCGGGTTCACCGGCTGGTCCTCCGTTCGCCGCGGGTCACGTTGTGGCAGCTCGCCGACGGCAGCAACAATTTCACCTTCGTAGATACCATGGGCGCCAGCGGTCAGGCACCGGTGTCTGCGCCGGCCGCAGAGACCGAAGCGGTCGCTGTGTCCGTGGCGGTTCTCGAGATCCAGGACGGCAGCCTGACCTACCGGGACGAAATCCAGGGCACGGAAATGCGTCTGGTGGGCCTGGCCCTGACCGCTGATCTGGACGACCCTGGGCAGGGCAGATATCGCTCCACCGGACGTTTGGCGGTGGACAGCCTGCTGGTCACGGCCGAGGAGCCGGTGCCGCCATTGACGGCGGAACTGGTATACGACGTCACCTACGAGTTGGAAGCCGGCCGCGTCGAACTTCATGAGGGCGCATTCACCGTCAACGGTTTCTCCGGCACGGTGACCGGAGAATTCCAAGCCGATGACGCAGATCCGCAGGCCACCGGCCACCTGGAAATAGCTCCGGTGGACCTGGCCGATATTCTGGCCCTGATGACCCCAGAGCAGCGCGACCCCCTGGCCGATCTGACCCTCGCGGGTCGGGTTGGTCTGTCGGCCGACCTTGACTGGGATGCAGGCCGTGCCGAACCCTTGGCCTATGCAGCCCAGGCAGCGCTCACCGGTCTGACGGTGAAGCACGTCGATGTGGCCGGCGAATTGCAGGCTGCGGCCGTGCGTGCTGACATTGCGCCAGATATGGTCGACCTGCGAACGGAGAACGTGACCTTTGCCGGCGAACCGCTGCGTGTGGCCGCGGTGGTGTGGGACTTCGAGGATCCCCGGTTGGAGGCAACCTTGGAGGGCGCCATGGATCTGGCCCTGGCCGAACCATTCCTGCCGCCGGAGCTTGCGATGAAGGTCGGGGGGCGCGGTACCTTCAATCTGGCCGTGTCCGGCAGGACTGCGGATCCGGAGTCCTTCGTGGTCACCGGTGATCTTGCGGTGATGGGCGGCCGCCTGGCTGCGCCACAGATGCCTGAGCCGGTCACGCGCCTGGACGCTGCTCTCGTGCTGGAGCCTGACGCACTCGATTTGCAACGGTGCGAAGTACAGTTTCCCTCCGGCGACCTGTCATTGACGGGGCGACTCGACCATCTGCGCTCGTTCATGCCCGAGTCCACCGGCGGGCCCACACCCCATCTGGAGTTCGCGGCCCGTTCCCGCCGCTTCGACGTGGACAAGCTGTTTCCCGCGGCGGTCCCGGCCGCGGAGGGCCCCGGTGCATCGCCAGCTACGGCCAGTGTCGCCGGAGCTGATACGCCGGAAATGCCTGATCTGACGGCGGCCGGCACCTTCGAGGTCGACACTCTCGTCTACAGCCATGTCGATTTCACAAGTGTCAGTGGCCGGGCGACCTATATCGACCGGCGCATGGTGTGCGATCCGGTGACGGCGGAGGTCTACACGGGCCGGGCGGCGGGCAAGGTCAGCATCGACCTGAGTGACATGAATGAGCCGCAGTACGCCGGCGAGTTCCGGGTCCGGCGCATCGAGGCGGACGACTTCCTCTCCCGCTTTACCAGCTTCGGCGGGGCAGTATTCGGCAAGACGGATCTGACGGGCAGCTTCTCCGCCGCGGGTCGCGAGCCCGCGCGCATCAAGGAAACCATGACGCTTGATGCTGCGGTCAACCTCACCGACGGACGACTGGTGACCGCCGGTGCGGTACAGTCGTCCCTGGGCACCCTGGCCAGCAAGGCCGGCGTCGACCTGGATCGGGAGCAGGTGTTGCGCGACCTGGTGACCTCCGTCCAGGTCAGGAACGGCCAGGTGCACCTGGAGCGCATGCGTACGCGTTTGGGTAGTTTCG
>QNDV01000253.1 GCA_003646045.1 bacterium | reverse complement strand
GTCAGGCCGGCGGTACCAACCACCCCGACAACCTGACTACCCTCTGCTCCTCCTGTCATCGGCTCCGGCATGAACCAAGTACGGTGATCATGAACCCTGTGAGGGTATGAGGTCACCGGGCCCGGGTTGCACACCAGCGCCGTCGGTGCTTGCCTCGACGGGCCTGCTGCGCGATCATTCCCTGCAGGAATGCTTCCGTCCTGGGGGTGATTCCCGGCACTTGTGATCCTCGAAAGGCAGGCATTCCATGGTGCGAAGCGGGGAAGCGGGTCAGCGTGGCCCCAAGGTGCGGTCCGATTGTTGGATCCGGGTCGAGATGCGGCAGGAGGGTGGTCTTGATATCTCCCTCGAGAGTAAGGTTGCCGGAATGTACGGCGACCGGATTCGTACCCAGATGGAGAGCGGTTGTCGTGACCTGGGCATAGCCCACGCCCGTATCGAGATCGAGGACAAGGGTGCCCTGCCCTTCACCCTGGCGGCCCGTCTTGAATGCGCCGTGCTTCGCAGTGGACACCGGCCAGCCGGTGAGTACCTGTTGCCGGTGAGTGACAAGTGTACGGCGCCGACCCGGGTTGAGCGCCTGCGCCGCAGCCGCCTCTACCTGCCCGGCAACGAGCCCAAGTTCTACGTCAACGCCGGGCTGCACGAACCCGATGGAGTGATACTGGACCTGGAGGATTCGGTGGCGCCCGCCCAGAAGGACGCGGCCCGCTGCCTGGTGCGCAACGCCCTGCGGGCGGTGGACTTCCTCGACGCCGAACGCATGGTACGCATCAACCAGGGCGAGCAGGGGCTCGAGGATCTGGACTGGATCATTCCCCACAACTGCCATCTCGTACTGATACCCAAGGTGGAGGACCCGCAGCAGGTGACGACAGTGGCCACCCGTTGCGACGAGTTGCGCGCCGCCCACGGCCTGGATACGGAAGTGCTGTTCATGCCCATCATCGAGTCGGCGCTGGGAGCGTGGCGCGCCTATGAGATTGCGTCTTCCCACCCTGCGATCGTGGGTCTGGCCGTGGGGCTGGAGGACTACACCGCCGACATCGGTGCCCAGCGTACCCTGGCCGGGACCGAATCGTTCTGGGCCCGCGCCCAGGTACTCAACGGTGCCCGGGCCGCGGGGGTACAGCCTATCGACACCGTGTTCAGCGACGTGACGGACATGGAAGGCCTGGCAGCCAGCTGCGTCGAAGCCAAGGGACTGGGCTTCACGGGCAAGGGCTGCATCCATCCGCGGCAGATTCCCGTGGTACACCGGGCCCTGGCGCCGGACCCGCAAGAGGTCGACCGGGCCCGGCGCATCGTGCTGGCCTTCGAGGACGCCGAGCAGCGCGGCCTGGGCGTGGTCAGCCTGGGCAGCAAGATGATCGATGCCCCGGTGGTGAAGCGAGCCCGCACGACGGTGGATATGGCCGTGCGGGTGGGCCTGCTGGTCGCCGACTGGCGCGACGACACCGCGGAGGCATGACATGAAACGTGTTGAACAGGCGGTGCAGATGTTCGTGGACGGGTATCCCTGCGCCCCATCCATTCTGGCCAGTTTCGGCCCGGATTATGGATTGGACCGCGAGTTGGCGTTACGGGTGGCCGGCCCCCTCGGGGGTGGCATTAGCCACACCGACGGTCCCTGTGGCGCGGCCTTGGGCGCGGTCCTGGTGTTGGGTCTGGCCTTTGGGCCGACGGATCCCGACGACCAGGATGGCAAGGACCGGCTCCGGGCGATAACCCGCGAGTTCCTGCGCCGCTACGAGGAACGCAAGGGCTCGATCACCTGCACCGACATCCTGGGTCACAACCTGTCGCTGCCCGGCGTGGCGGAACGGGTCAAGGTCGAGGGCCTGAGCAAGGAACCCTGTCCCGAAGCTGTGCGCGCAGCTGGCGAGATCCTGTTGGAACTGCTCCAAGGAGAGGCGAAATGACGAAGCTCGTGGAGAATGCCGCCGGACGTCTGGTGCCTGCCGAGATCAACGGCGCCGCCGCCACTCCGTACCAGGGCGTGGGTAAATACCGTCCCACCGGCCACAAGGCCGCGCCGCCTATCCGCGCCTGCCAGGACTATCCCGCCGACGGCAACAAGGTCGTGGCCGACCTCGGGACGGCGCTGAAGAACGCCGGCCTCAGGGACGGTATGACCATCAGCACCCATCACCACCTGCGCAATGGTGACTTCGTGGCCAACGCCGTCTTCGCCGCCGCTGCCGAGCTGGGCGTCAAGGACCTGCGCTGGTTTCCCAGCGCCAGCTTCCCCGTGCACGAGCCCCAGGTGGGACACATGGAAAGCGGCGTGATCCATCACATCGAGGGTTCCATGAACGGCCCCTTGGGCGACTACTGCACTCGCGGCAAGATGCGCGGCATGGCGGTGTTGCGCAGTCACGGCGGGCGCTACCAGGCGGTGCAGGACGGCGAGGTGCACATCGACATCGCGGTAATCGCCGCGCCCACGGCCGACCCATTCGGCAACGCCACCGGCGATCGCGGCCCCACGGCCTGCGGGTTGCTGGGTTTCGCCCTGGCGGACAGCGAATACGCCGACCACGTCATCGCGGTGACGGACAACCTGGTGGAGTTCCCGTGCATTCCCTGGCAGATCCAGGGCAACAACGTGGACCAGGTGGTGGTGCTGGACAGCATCGGCGACGCGAGCAAAATCGTGTCGGGTACCACGCAGATCACCAAGTCGCCGGACCGGCTGTTGATTGCCGAGTTGACGGCGCGGTTCTGCGACGAGGCGGGCATCGTACAGGATGGATTCAGCTTCCAGGCCGGGGCGGGAGGCACGGCACTGTCCTTCGCCCTTTTCCTGCGGGACATGATGCGCGAGCGGGGGATCAAGGCCCGCTTCGTGCGCGGCGGTTCGACCCAGTACCTGGTGGACATGCTGGAGGAAGGGCTGACGGACTATATCCTCGACGGCCAGACCTTCGACCTGGAGGGCGTGCGCTCCATGCGCGAGAACGCCGGACACCAGAATACGTCGCCCTTCACCAGCTACAACTGGCACGGCAAGGGTAATTTTGCCTCGCTGCTGGACGCAGTGGTGCTGGGGGCCACCGAGGTGGATGTGGACTTCAACGCCAACGTGGTGACCCATTCGGACGGGCGATTGCTGCACGGCATCGGCGGCTGGCAGAACTGCCTGGCGAGCAAGTGCACCATCCTGCCCATTCCCGCCTTCCGCGACCGCATTCCCGTGCTGGTGGACAAGGTGACCACGTTGTGTGGTCCGGGCGAGCTGATCGATGTCATCGTCACCGAACGCGGCATCGCCATCAACCCGCAGCGGGAGGACCTGTTGGCCAAATTACGGGGGTCGAGCCTGCCCCTCCGCTCTATCACCGAGCTGAAGAACGAGGTGGAGGAAATCGTGGGTGGAGCGCCGGCGGCACCGGATCTGGGGGAGAACGTCGTGGCGGCCATCAAGTGGGTGGATGGGACCGTGATCGACTGTGTGCGGGAGGTCCGGGGGTAGGGTACGGTTACGCCGTGCTTCAAACGCGGCGGGCTACCCGGAGAGGGTAACCCGCCACCAGTACCTGAAATTCGTTACTCCGCGCTTTCCTGCTCTACAGTACCATGCTCGAAGATGGGCAGTTCGGCTGCAATCTGCAGATCCACAACCATGTTCAGGATGTTTTCCACCTGGATGAACCTGGCTGCGACCACCGAATCAGTCTCCTTGGCGATCTTCTTGGCGGTTTTTTGCAGCAGGCTGAGCTGGTCTTTCTTCTGCCCGAACCAGTTCTTGACCATATCGCCGGCTTTCTCATCGGTCATGCTCTCGAAGTGCTCGGCGTAGTACTTGATCAAGGTGATGCGCTCGTCACCGATCTTGCTCAACTCGGCCTGGTAGTCCCGGTAGATGGGCCAGAATTTCTCGGCCTGCTCCGGGGTCATTGCCATGGCTTCGGTCATGACCGCGACCTTGTCGGTCCGCAGATCCTGCCGCAGCAACTCGACGTAGGGCTCACCCTGGGCGTGGGCGGGAACCGCCGTGACGGACAGGCCAGCCACCAGAACCAGGCCGATTGCCAGTGTCACTGCCGAGCAGGCAGTCATGCGCTTGTTACTCATGGGTTTTTCTCCCCTTTGATAAATGAAGCTCTTTGCAGGACGATTCAAGGTCCTGACGAGCGGACAATCTACGCGAGGTTGATCCGCGAAGCAAGGCCCAAGAATATCCGTGGTACGACGCGTTCCGCATTGCATGAAAAAAGAAACCGGGTATTATCCCGATACCTTCAGCATGAGGTTATACAGTGTTTTCTGTGCCCGTCGGTGGGCTGTGCCTGGCCTGCTTGTTTCACGAGAGGATGAATCCGATGATCAACCGAGCCAAGATTCTGACCATACTGACCATCGCCCTGTTCCTGGCGACAAGCCTCGTCGCCCAGGATGCCATGGCTCAGGGTCGTCGCGGTCAGAGCAGTGGCGCGCCCACGGCAACGGCCGCGCCGCGCCCGCCCATCGAGATCAGCGCCACCTACGGCTCCATGTGGGGCGGCAACATCGACATCTTCAAGGGTAAGCTGCGCATGGCAACCGGGCCGAGCGCGAGCATTGCCATCGACATTCCCCTGCACCCGGCCGCCATGCTGGAGCTGAGCTACACGGGGCAGAATGGCGGCCTTGACCACGATTGGCAGGGACAGAAGGTGCGCCTGACCGACATGTCGGTGAACTACTGGCACATCGGCGCCATCAAGGGCCTGTTGGCTGGGCCGGTGCGTCCCTGGGTCAGCACCAGTATCGGGGCTACCCACTATGGTGTGAAGGAGAGCGAGATCACCATCGACGACGAGACC
>QNDV01000252.1 GCA_003646045.1 bacterium | reverse complement strand
GTTCTGGAGGTGGACGCAGACAACACGGTGGTCCTGCGCCTGCTAGCCGAGGATGCCCGCAGCCGCGCCGCCTGGTCCGAGTCGGTACCTTTCCTCATTCGTCTGGCCGAACTGGAACCCCAGGAAGACCGGTGGCCCGCCGCACTGGAGGAGGCCCGCTCTTTCCGGGATTCTCCGCCCTCGGCGGACGATGCTGCCCAGGCCGGTTTTGCCACCCTGACCCTGGTGGATATCTACCTGGCCCAAGGGTATCACGCCCGTGCGGTGGCGGCCCTGCGCCAGATGGTGGACAACGATCCGGAACGCCATGACGCGCGGGCGCGTCTGGCGGCCCTCGAGGAAATGGTCGCATCCGGGTCGGATTCCCGGTCTGGTGAGGACGAACCGCCCGCCGGTGTCGATTCTGCCCTGGCCCATGATCGTTCCCGCCGCCGCCGCGACCAGAAACACCAGTTCGCGGCCTGGCTCCAGAGCATCGACCACGACAGGAATGCCAAGTCTTGACGCGGAAGTTGCACATGCTGGGTGGCCCCAACCTGGGACGCCTCGGCCGGCGTGAGCCGGAAATCTACGGTACCACTACCTGGACCGGACTGGTGGTCCAATGCCAGGCGTGGGCATCCGCGGTGGGGTACGACCTGATAGCCCACCAGACCGACAGCGAGGGTGAACTGGTGGGGCTGATCCACGAGGCGGCTGACGCGGCCGCGGGACTGATTCTCAACGCAGCCGCCTACACCCACACATCCGTGGCCGTACGTGACGCCGTTGCCTCCTGCGGGATACCGGTAGTCGAAGTCCATCTGAGCCAGTACGCCGCCCGGGAGCCGTTCCGCCGCGTCAATCTGTTGGCCGACGTGGTGCAGGCCTCGCTGAGTGGATTCGGCCCCGAGGGCTACCGGCTGGCCGTGGAGGGTCTCGCTAACCTGCTCGCGACGGAGGACTCCCCGGCCTGAACATCCTCGTGAGATTTATTGCCAGCAGCCGGAAGGCGTGTTATCAATGGGCGTCCGACGGTTTCGAGGCCGTCGTATGCGATGAGCCCCCAAATCAAGACTACTGTCTGGAGGATACATTAACTTGGCTGATACAAGCAACTTCCGGACCGGCTTCACCATGCGTCACAGGAATGGTCTGTGGTCCATTGCCGATTTCCAGCATGTCAAACCCGGCAAAGGGCCGGCGTTCGTGCGCACCAAGCTCAAGAACATCGAGAACGGCAAGGTGGTGGAGCACACCTTCCGGGCGGGCGAAAAGGTCGAGGAAGTACGCCTCGAAAGACGCAGCTACCAGTACCTATATCCGGACGGCGACAATTTCGTCTTCATGAATACGGAAACCTACGAACAGATCGAGTTGCACCGGGATGTCATGGGTGACGTGCCGCTCTACATCAAGGAGAGTGACATCTGCCTGCTGCTCCTGCTGGAGGAGAAACCCCTCACAGTGGAGCCGCCGTTGACAGTCGAGTTGACGGTGGCCCAGTCGGATCCCGGTGTGCGTGGCGATACGGCCCAGGGTGGCACCAAGCCGGCGACCATGGAGACCGGCCTGCTGGTACAGGTGCCATTGTTCGTCGAGGAGGGCGAGGTCCTGAAGATCGACACCCGTACCGGCAAGTACCTCGGAAGAGTCTGAGACGGCGCATCGTGCCGCACAGGAAGGACTGACATGGATATCAAAAAGGTCCGCGATCTGGTCAAGCTGGTGGAGGAGAGTGGCATCGAGGAACTCGAAGTTACCGACAACGACTCCACTATCCGCATCCAGAAATCCGTGCAGGGCACCATCATGGCGGCGCCGCCGGCAATGACGGTTCCCGTACCGGTTGTTGGCGCACCTGAAGCATCACCGGCGGCAGCGGAACAGGCGGCGGCCGCACCTGCGCAGGATGGTGCCCGGGCCCGTTGGAAGGATGTGCGGTCACCCATCGTGGGCACGTTCTATCGCTCACCGTCGCCTACCAGCGAGTCCTTCGTACAGGTGGGTGACCACGTTGCATCGGGACAACCCTTGTGCATCGTCGAGGCCATGAAGGTCATGAACGAGATCGAAGCCGAGTTCTCGGGGACCATTCGGGAGATATTGGTGGAGAACGGTTCGCCGGTGGAAGCGGAAGCGGCGCTGTTCCTGGTTGACCCCGACTGATTGGACGACTTTCCAGTTCGGAGCCCGGGCCGCGAGTCGGTCCGGGTTTTTTTGTGCCCGGCGGGTGTTCCGGCGCCAAAGGTCAAGTTACGGCGGTGTGGGCCGATCATCGGAGGACACGGGGGCGGACAGTCCCCAGCCCCATGAATCTGCCCAGGAGGCGATCCCGGCATGGATCTCAAGAAGACACTGAAGGAAATGATCGATCGCGGCGCCAGCGATCTGCATATCAAGGCCAGTACGCCACCGGTGCTGCGCATCAACGGGACCCTCGTCAAGTCCAGCGAGGAAGCACCCACCGTGCAGGACATGGCCGTCATGGCCCAGAAGGTACTTACTCCTGCCCAGCGCAAGGAATTCGAAGATACCAAAGAGATCGATTTTGCCTTCGGCGTGCCTGGTGTAGCTCGTTTCCGGGCCAATTTCTATGTGCAGCGCGGTAGCGTGGCCATGGTCTTCAGGCATGTGCCGGTGGAGATCCACAGTCCCGAGGAGCTGGACCTGCCGCCCATCGTCAGTGAGCTGGCCCTCTCGGCCCGCGGTCTGATCCTCGTTACGGGTACCGTGGGCAGCGGCAAGAGCACGACCCTGGCAGCCATCGTGAACATCATCAATGAGCAAACCGCCCGGCATGTCATTACCATCGAGGATCCCATCGAGTTCCTCCACAAGGATAAGAACAGCATAATCAGCCAGCGCGAAATCGGCAGTGATACAGCCACTTACGACGCAGCGTTGAAGCATGTACTGAGGCAGGACCCCGACGTGATCCTCATCGGCGAGATTCGCGATTCCGAGTCCATGAAGATCGCCTTGACCGCATCCGACACCGGCCACCTCGTGCTCAGCACCCTGCACACCACCGACGCGACCCAGACCATCAGCCGCATCATTTCGTTCTTCCCACCTCACCAGCACCAGGAAATCCGCTACCTGCTGTCCAATACCCTGCGCTCGGTCATATCCCAGCGCCTGATCGCGGACGCCGACGGTCTGCAGCGTTTCCCCGCGTGCGAGGTGATGATCAACACCGGCACCGTCAAGGAATACATCCAGACGCCTGAGAAGACCTCACTCATACGCCAGGCCATCCAGGACGGCTTCGTGCAGCACCAGATGCAGACCTTCGACCAGTCCCTGATGCAGCTCTACAAAGCCAACAAGATCACCCTTGATGCCGCCATGGAGGCCAGCAGCAACCCCCACGAGTTCGAGTTGCGTATCCGCGGCATCCAGGCCAGCAGCGACACCAGCTGGGACGCTTTCGAGGAACAGCCCACCGAGAACCTGCCTGAACAGGAAACGCCCGCGTTCTGATTACAACCGGCAGGTGAAGGCACCGGAGAGCGGCCCCCAGGGGCCGTTTTCCCTTGCCATTGCTCCCTCTGGCATCGAAACTGTGGGTCCTACTGTTCCCGGGCCTGGTGCGCCCTCTCGCCGGTACAGGAGTATCGATGCGGAAACCGGCGCTTTCGTACGATCCATAGAGGATGGCTGGCATGTTCAAGAAGATCCTCATTGCCAATCGGGGCGAGATCGCCCTGCGCATCATGCGGGCCTGCCGCGAAATGGGTGTGCAGAGCGTGGCGATCCACTCCACCGCGGATCAGGATTCGTTGCACGTCAAATATGCCGACGAGTCGGTGTGCGTGGGCAAGCCCGCCAGCGCCGACAGCTACCTGCGCATTCCCAACATCATCGCCGCCGCCGAGATCACCGGCGCCGAGGCCATTCATCCGGGTTACGGGTTCCTGGCCGAGAATGCGGAATTCGCGGAAATATGCGTCGAGAACGATTTCGTCTGGATCGGACCGCCCCCAGCGGTGATCCGCACCATGGGCGACAAGGCCACGGCGCGATCCATGGCCGTGGAGGCCGGGGTGTCGGTGGTGCCTGGAACCGGTCTGGTGGATTCGGTGGAAGAGGCCGCCCTGGCCGCGGAGCGTTTCGGTTACCCCGTGATCATCAAGGCCACCGCCGGCGGCGGTGGCAAGGGCATGCGTGTGGCCTGGGACGAGGAAGAACTGCGCAAGAACTACGTGGCGGCCCGCACCGAGGCCGGTGCGGCATTTGCCAACGACGCCGTGTACATCGAGAAGTTCCTGGTCAACCCCCGGCATGTGGAAGTGCAACTCATGGGGGACCAGCACGGCAAGGTCCTGCACTTCGGCGAGCGGGACTGCTCGGTGCAGCGTCGCCACCAGAAACTCATCGAGGAAGCTCCCAGCCCCGCGGTGGATCCGGATCTGCGCGCGCGCATGGGTGCCGCCGCGGTGCAACTGGCCGAACGGGTCGGTTACTACAGCGCCGGCACGGTGGAATTCCTGCTGGACGAGGACGGCTCGTTCTACTTCATGGAGATGAATACCAGGATCCAGGTGGAGCATCCGGTGACCGAGATGGTCACGGGCCGGGACCTCATGAAGTTGATGATCGGCGTGGCGGCGGGAGAGGCCCTGCCCCTGGAGCAGAAGGACATCGTCGTCCGTGGACACGCCCTGGAGTGCCGCATCAACGCCGAAAACCCGGAGCGGGATTTCATGCCCTGCCCCGGCCGCATATTCTACTATCACGCACCGGGCGGGCCGGGTGTGCGAGTGGATACCCATGTCTACAGTGACTACAAGGTACCTCCCCACTACGACTCGCTGCTGGCCAAAATCATAACCCATGG
>QNDV01000251.1 GCA_003646045.1 bacterium | reverse complement strand
GGCCGGAGCGGCGGTCAGGGCGTTGACCCAGGAAACATGCACGTCATCGTCCGAGACCAGGGCCGGACCACGGGTGCCACCCAGGGCACGATGGACTTCGGTTTCGGCGACCCAGCGTTCCCCCAGGCGGTCGGCGTCACGTCGACTCGCGGCGTCCGGGGGTATCTGCAGCAGCACCAGCTCACGGGGATCATTCTGCGCGCCGGGCAGCCACTGCAGGCGCCGCACCAGGCTCGTCGCCTGCCACGACAGGCTGGTGGCCCTCACCACGGGATCGGCCGGAAAACCCATTTCGTTGCGGTTGGTCAGGCGCAGGCGCATGCCTCCGAAGGACCACGCCAGTGCTACTACCACCAGACCCGCCATCACGACAGACCGTGGCTGCCAACGCCGCGGCAACAGTACAGCCAGGGCCAGCACGCCCGCCGCAGCGGCCAGGGTGGCCAGGTAGGGTTTGACATGGTGATGCAGGGGCAGGGCCGGGGCCAGGGCCAGCACGCAGGCCAGCAACAGGGCGGCAGGTCGACGGTCGCCGCGGCGCCAGGTATGGATTGCCCAGGCTGTCCACAGCGCGAACAACAACCAGCCGGCGGCGATCATGGGTGTGCTCAGGGAGTCGGCCAGCACCGGGCCCGGGGACATGAGCCACCAGCCGAAAACGCCCAGGTTGGCCATGATCCGCACCGGACCAGCCAGGGCGTAGGGATCTCCGGCTCCGGTGGCGAAGTGGCGCAGGACCAGGGTCGCTTCCATCACGGCAGCCAGGGCCAGAAACAGGACCACGAGCCAGGTCGCCGGAGTGGCTGCGTTACGGCCATGCCGGGCCTGTCCGGCGAGCAGGGCGGCGAACAGCAGGGGCAGTCCCAGTCCCGCCTCCTTGGACAGCAGCGAAGCCAGTACCCAGGCGGCGGCTACCGGAACGGCATACCGGCCCGGAGACAGCCAGCGTTCCACCGCGGCCAGGGAGAAAACCACCACGAGGGATTCCTGGATGCCCGCGGCCCAATACAGGTTGGTGAACACCAGGGGTGAAGCGGCAAAAAGCAGACCCGCCAGCAGGCGGCCACCGGTACCCGCTTTCAGGCGGGAGCCGATGCGCAGCACCAGAGCCGCCGACAGGGCGTGCAGCATCAGGCGCACCACCGCGTGGGCGTCGGCATTCAGGCCGAACAGGGGCCAGGTCAGTTTCCACCACAAATGCTGGCTCAGCCAGCGCACCGGCAGTCCGGCGGGGGTGGTCTCGAGTCCGGACGCCGCGGACAACAGGCCCCAGTCATCCATGGTCCACCAGGCGCCGAGGGCAGGCAGGCGGCCCAGGATGGCCACCAACATCACCATTGCCAGCAGGGGCAGGTCTTCGCGCAGGTCCGGGACAGGTGCAGCCTGACGATCTGTTCCGACGAATGGGCTCACGGCGGCTCCAGGCGGGGGAGGTGAGATGAGTGACGCGGATATGGTAATCCATCGAGCCGGGTTTTCAAACCGGAAGGCGGAGTGTTATCATGGGAACCGTCAATCCAGCAGGTCCCATGACCCAGCAACCGTACCCCGGGGAGGCCGCCGCACCATGTCGTTCGCTCGCCGTCTGATTCCCGTATCCCATCTGACCCCCGCTTTCCTGGTGGTCCCTGTTCTTCTCCTTGCCTTGGCCGCCTGCGACAAGAAGCCGGATGCCGCCGACGCTCCGGGTGCCATGATCATGGATCAGCACGAGTACGAGCGCTGGGAGATTGCCCTGGTTGAGATGCGCATCGAAAAGAACGACGAGTTCAACGAGGCGTCCAGGTCACCCCTGCCAGCGGAGGCCATCGCCGGCTTTGCGGGACTGAACTACTACCTGCCGGTACCGAAGTTGCGCTTCCAGGTCCCCTTCGCCGCGATGGCGGGTACCGACACGGTGCGCCTGACCAAGCGCAAGGGCGAGGTGGTGCCCTACGTGGCAAGAGGACACTTGACCTTCCGACACGCGGACAAGGTCCATGAACTGACCGTATTCGGGCCGGCCGCCGCGGGGGCCGAGCAATATCTGTGGCTGCCCTTCTTCGATGCCACCAGCGGTCATGGTACATACCCCGGTGGCCGTTACCTGGATGTGGAGGTTGATGACGAAGGTCTGGTTGACCTGGACTTCAACTACGCCTACAACCCCCTGTGCGACTACAACGCCGCGCGTTACAACTGCACCCTGCCACCACTGTCCAACACCCTCGATTTCGCGGTGGAAGCGGGGGAGAAGCTCTTCTCCACCGACCACTGAGCGATGGAGGTGTTGGCGCAGATCGGCCAGTGGTCCGGCTACGTCCTGTGGGCCCTGGTGCTGGTGTTTGCTTCGCTGTTCGTGTATCTGGGGCTGGGGGGCAACTTCATCATCCTGGGCCTGGCGCTGGTCCACGCCCTGGTCACGGGCTTCGATCCCATCGGCTGGACGCTGCTGATCTGGCTCACGGGGATCGCGGTGCTGGGCGAGATCATCGAATTTCTCATCGGGACCTTCTGGATCACGCGCAAGGGGGCGACCCGGGCCGGCGTGATAGGCGCTTTCGTGGGCGGTCTCCTGTTGGCGGCCGTGGGCAACAGCGTGGTGCCGGTGGTCGGGGCGGTGCTGGGGAGTTTCGTGGGCGCGTTCAGTGGTGCGGTGGCCGGTGAATACTGGCACCGGGAACGCATGGAGCCGAGTTTGCGCGTTGGTGGCCAGGCCTTCCTGGGCCGGTTGCTGGCCATCGTCCTGAAGCATCTGCTGGGGTTGGTGATGGTGGGTCTGATCCTGAGAGAAACCCTTCCCTAAGATCGAGAATTGACAGAGCACTAGCTGCTCTAACCGTCCTCCAACGGCCCCTGTTGTTGCCACTACCCCTGATCCCCGCTAGATTGACGATCTAAACTATCCTGTATACATACCACGAAGGGTCCATCCGTGATCGGCACCATGATCGGCCCCTACGAGGTCGAAGCCTTCATCGGCCGCGGCGGCATGGGTAAAACCTATCGTGCTCGCGATACCTATCTCATGGCCCGACCGTTTTCCCTGGCCACGCACCTGGCCTTCGGTACGGACTCGTAATTCACGCCGGTCTGGTCATCGGACGGCGATCTGGTCTACTATCTGGAAGGGACGGGCTCCCTGAAAGCCACCGAGATCGTCCGGACCGAGACGGGCATCGCCATCGGCCGCACTCTCGGTATTGCCACCGGTGTGGATACGGGCCTGGCGGCGACCTATGCGATTGACCCGTCCTCGGGCCGTATTCTGGCCCAGGTGCCGACCCAGGAAGAACTGAGCGATCGCATCGAGATCATAACGGGCTGGCAACAACTGTTGGCAGCGGGGGACTGACCATGGAGCTGAATCTCGTCGGTACGGTCAAGGGTGAGGAAGTCCGCCTGGAACTGGTCGAGGGCGTCCTGGTGGTGGGTCGTGGCGCCGACACTGGCCTGCGCCTGGCCGAAGCCTCGGTGTCACGTCGCCACGCCGAGGTGCGCCGCATCGGCGACAATGTCACGGTTCAGGACCTGGACAGCCGCAACGGCACGCGGGTCAACGGCCAGCCCGTGACGGAACCCACCCTGGTCCAGCCCGGTGATCGCCTGGATTTCGCGGGCCTCATCTTCCGCCTCGAGGGACCGGCCACCGTGGGCGCGACCAGCCTCAACGAATCTGGGACCCTGGTCCCCCGCGAGGAAATATCCTGGGAAGAAGTACGCAGCAGGCGTGCGGACAAACGTGATCGCCAGAGCCACCTGTTCCAGGTCATGGCCGAGGCCGGTGACCTGCTGACCACGCGCCGTGCACCCGAGGAGCTGTATGAACCCATCCTGGACCTGGTGCAGACAGCCCTCGATCCCGAGCGCATCTTCATCCTGCTGGTGGAGGACGACTCCGACGAACCCGTGGTCAAGGCCACGCGGCTGCTGGGCGCGCGCAAGGAAGGCAGCCTGGCCCTGAGCCGCACCATGGTCCAGCGGGTGCTGACCCAGAAGACATCGTTCCTGACCACTGATCCCCTCAACGATCCCATGCTCGACGGGGCCATGAGCATGGTCAGCCAAAGCATCCGTACCGCGGTGGCGTCGCCGCTGTTCGACAACGAAGAGGTCATCGGGCTGCTGTACGCCGACGATTCCCGTGCGGGCAAGCGCATCAGCCGTGATGAACTGCAGGCCTTCACCCTGCTGGCCAACGGTATCGCCGTGGCCATCACCCACGCGCGCTACCACGCCATGGAGGAGGAGAAGGCCCGCCAGGATGCCGAGTTGGCCACGGCCGGTTCCATCCTCGATCATATCCTGCCCAGTGACCTGCCCACGGTGGAGGGCTACGACCTGCAGGCCCATCTCGAACCCTGTCTCGAACTGGGAGGCGATCTGTACGATGCCCGCATGATGGACGATGGCCGGCTGGCCTTCCTGCTGGGTGACGTGGTGGGCAAGGGTCTGGGGGCGGCATTGCTGGTATCGCAGATCCTCTCCCTGTCGCGCTTCATGCTGGGTGAGCAGTGGGAGCCGGCACCGCTCATCGAACGGCTCAACCGGGAGATCTTCCTGTCCACCGACCACGTGCGCTTTGCCACGGCTTTCATGGGTTATCTAGAGCCGGATACGGGCCGCGTGACCTGTGTCAATGCGGGCCACAACCAGCCCGTTCTGGTACGGGCCGACGGCACGGTGCAGCAATGCGCCACCGGCGGCCTGCCCGTGGGCGTGATCGCCGAGTCGGAGTATCCCACCGCCAGCGTGAACCTGGAGCCCGGCGATACCCTGGCCCTGTTCAGCGACGGTATCCCCGAGACGGCAAACGACCAGGACGACGAGTACGGCGAGGAGCGCTTCGGCGCCCTGGTGGC
>QNDV01000250.1 GCA_003646045.1 bacterium | reverse complement strand
GTTGGTCGCAATGCGGAAAAGCCAACTGCTGAAGGCGTAGCTCTCATCGAAACGATCCAGGAGGTTGAATACCTTGATGAATACCTCCTGTGCCAGGTCGCGCGCATCCTCGGCGTTGCGGGCCATCCGGTAGCACAGGTTGTAGATGGGACCACGATACCGCTGGAGGATCTCGCAGAACGCGTCCTCCTCGCCCCGCTTGCAGCGGCGAATCGTCTTCAGGTCCTGATGGCGGTCGAACATACAATCTCCGGTCGGTGTGCTCTGTGGACCGGGGAACAATAGTGGCGGCCCGCATGCCCGGTCAACCACCAGGACCACATATGAACCCACGCCGGGTTGACACTACTCCGAACCGGTCCTAGAATCACGACCATACCATGCGGCCGACTGCCGCCCCAACGCACTCAATTACCGGGGGAAGACCATGAGTTTCATCGAGATGATACAGGCCCGCGAGATCCTCGATTCCCGTGGCAACCCCACAGTCGAAGTGGATGTGCTGCTTGAAGACGGCAGTGTCGGCCGGGCCGCCGTGCCCAGCGGTGCCTCCACCGGCGAGCACGAGGCCATCGAACTGCGTGACGGGGACAAGGCACGCTACCAGGGCAAGGGCGTGCTGCAGGCCGTGGCCAACGTGGGTGAACTGGAAGAGGACCTGCTGGGCATCGACGCCACCGACCAGGCAGTCATCGACCGGATCATGATCGAACGCGACGGAACCGACAACAAGAGCAAGCTGGGCGCCAATGCCATCCTCGGCGTATCCCTGGCGGTGGCCAAGGCCGCCGCCAGCAGTGTGGGCCTGCCGCTATACCAGTACATCGGCGGTGTCCGGGCCCTGACCCTGCCGGTGCCCATGATGAACGTCCTGAACGGCGGCGCACACGCCGACAACAACGTGGACATCCAGGAGTTCATGATCATGCCGGTAGGGGCGCCGAACTTCCGCGAGGCCCTGCGTTACGGTGCCGAGACCTTCCACGCCCTCAAGGGAATCCTCAGTGAGAAGGGACTGGCCACCAGCGTGGGCGACGAAGGTGGCTTCGCCCCCAACCTCGGCAGTAATCGCGAGGCCCTGGACCTGCTGCTGCTCGCCATCGAGAAGGCAGGCTACCGGCCGGGCGAGGACATGGTACTGGCCCTGGACGTGGCCGCCAGTGAACTCTACAAGGACGGCAGCTACACCATGCAGGCCGAGGGTGGAGAATCCTGGCCCGCGGACCAGCTGGTGGAATACTACCGCGAACTGGTCAACAGCTCGCCCATCATCTCCCTCGAGGACGGTCTGGACGAGAACGACTGGGCCGGGTGGGGCAAGATGTTCGAGATGCTTGGTGACCGGATCCAGATCGTGGGAGATGACCTGCTGGTGACCAACCCCGAGCGCCTGCGCCGCGCCATCGCAGAGGGTTGCGCCAACAGTATCCTCATCAAGCTCAACCAGATCGGTTCGCTGAGCGAGACCATCGAGACCATCGAGATCGCCAAACGTGCCCGCTACACCAACGTCATCAGCCACCGCAGTGGTGAGACTTCCGATGCCACCATTGCCAATCTCGCGGTGGCCACCAATGCCGGCCAGATCAAGACCGGATCCCTGTGCCGCAGCGACCGCGTGGCCAAGTACAACGAACTGCTGCGCATCGAAGAGGAACTGGACGACCTGGCTGTGTATCCGGGACTCGACTGTTTCTACAACCTGCGTTAGGTTGGCGGTGATTGCGGGGCAGGAGGCCCCGCGGAAAGAGACGGATCTTGAAACGTGTCCAAGGCAGGCACCGCACGACTATGCCCCGTGCCACCGACGGCTTCATCCGCGGTACGCCACCGGGAGCCGATCTGGCCCGCCGGTCTCTGCTGGTGATAGCCGCCGGTACGGTAGCCGCGTTCGCCCTGCTGGCCCAACTCGGTGACAACGGCATTGTCGCCTGGTGGCGACTGCGTGGTCGCGAGGCGGCATTGCAGCGCGAAGTGACGAAAATCGCCACGACCAACGCCGAACTGGCCCAACGGCTCGAGGATCTGGCAGCGGACCCCGAGGCTCTAGAACGCCTTGCCCGGGAGGAATATGGCATGCGTGCCGCGGACGAGGAAGTCCTGACCGTCGTCCCGGCCACGGTGAGTCCCGGTCCGTCCCCGCAGGATCCTTGACACGCTCCGGACCGGCTTCTATATTCCCCGGCACCGCTGGGAAGCGGACTACATGAAATGGATGCGGGGTGGAGCAGTCTGGTAGCTCGTTGGGCTCATAACCCAAAGGTCACAGGTTCAAATCCTGTCCCCGCTACCAAATAGAAGAAAGAGGATCCGCCGGCGCGGGTCCTCTTTTTTTATCACCGGGAGCGGATCACTCGTTATGGTAGAGGGTGGTTGATTCCCCGGTGGTCGGCTATGATGCAGGCGTTCGAACACGTTACCGTTACCCGGGACTACGACATTCATGCGTAACCGTCTGGGACTCCTCTACGGCATCCTTGTAGCCCTACTGCTGACCATTGGTGTCTGGTGGGTGTATTTCCTTACCGATCAGGGCCAGGTCAATACGGAGTACCGCCTGCAGAAGCTGAACACCGACCGGCTTCACGCCTCGTTCCTGATCCAGGCCGATCCGCGCATTGCGGCTGATCCCGACCATTGGCTGGGCAAGGCATTTCCCCAGCTGGAGTTCCGGCGGGGCGCCACGGGCTGGGAGGCCCATGTGGACCCCGAGGCAGCCCGCGTAATCCGTGCCGAGGCCCACCGTACCAGTAACATGTTCCTATACGAAGGTCTGGTTTTCCTGGCCCTGCTGGCGGCCGGATCGACGATTCTCGTCCTGTCGGTCCGCTCGGAGCAGCGCTTCAAGCAGGCGCGGGAATTGTTCCTGGCCGGGGCGACCCACGAGTTGAAAACCCCCCTGGCCAGCTTGCGCCTGTACGCCGAAACTTTGGGCCGTCCCGGACTAAAGCCGGATGACCGGCAGCGGATCCAGGGGCGCATGGTCCAGGATGTGTCCAGACTCGAAGCGCTGGTGGACGAGGTCCTGGCCATGAGCGCCGACGACGCCTTCGAACAGGGCGTGGCGGTAATGCTGGATCTGCTGGAGGAAGCACAGGTGGTCGCCGAGGATCTGCGACGCGACGTCGCCGAACGTGAAATCACCATCAATACCGGTGGCGCCCCGGGAGCCCGCATCTGGGGCAACCGGACCACTTTTTCCCTGGCCCTGCGCAACCTGCTGGTCAACGCCATCCGCCATTGCCCGGCTCCGGTTTCCGTTTCTGTCACCATCGAGGCCGGCCGCCATTGGCACCGCATATCGGTGCAGGACGACGGGCCGGGAATCCCGCGGCGACTGCAATCGAAGATTTTCGATTGTTTCTTCAGCGGTTGCAACGATCGTGACAGCTCGCCGGGAGCCGGCCTGGGCCTGTACCTGGTCCAACGCAATGTCGCCGGACTCGGCGGGCACGTGGAACTGCAGAGCGATGAGGGCGCAGGCAGCACTTTCACCATGGTGCTGCCCGCCAGGACGAAGTGACCAGTGGCGGCCGACAGGCTGCGTGGGAGGAACCGATCATGAAGCGCAGGATCCTCGTTGTGGAGGACAACGACCATCTGGCCGACGGGCTGCGGATCAACCTGGAACTGGAGGGTTTCGAGCCCCTGTCCGCAGGCAGTGCCGAGGAGGGACTGGACCTGTGGCGGCGCGGCGGCATAGATCTGGTCCTGCTGGACGTGATGCTTCCCGGCATGGACGGCTTCGAGTTCTGTCGCCTGGTGCGAAGCGAGGGTGACCGCGTGCCCATCCTGTTCCTGACAGCGAGGGGCTCGGGCCAGGACCGCATCCGGGGACTGGATGAAGGTGGCGACGACTACATCACCAAGCCCTTCGAGCTGGAGGAACTGCTGGCCCGTATCAAGTCCATCTTCCGCCGGCAGGACTGGTTCAGCGGCCAGGATGTCCCGGATTTCCTGACCATCGGCAAGGCCCAGGTGAACCTCAGGACCTTCGAGGTGAAAACCGAAACCGGGACCAGTGTACTCAAGGAGAAGGAGGCCATGATCCTGCGCCTGCTGAGCGAACGGGTGGGCGAACCCGTCAACCGCGAGACCATCCTGGACAGGGTCTGGGGGTTCGGCGCCTACCCCACTACGCGCACGGTGGACAACTTCATCCTGTCCCTGCGCAAGCTGATCGAAGAGGACCCCCGCCGACCCCGGCACATCCTGACGGTCCACGGTGTCGGTTACCGACTGGTAAAGGACCCGGGTACACGATGAGGGACACGGTCGGGAATCTGTCTGTCCTGCTGGCGGAATGGCGTGCCGGGAAAATCCCGGCGAATCGCTCGCTGGATACCGCCGACGGCGGCATCGAGGCGGAACCCGGAGAGTGGGCCGCATTCCTGGAAACGACACGGCACCCCGATTTCCTGACCGCCCTGCCCGATGACGAAGCCCGCGGCGCCTGGGCGACATTGTGCTTCGAGGTGATAGAGCGCACGGGCTTTGATCTGGGCGATTTGTTCAGACAGCGCGCCGCGGCCAACGGGGACCACATCCTGTTCCGCGAGTACCAGGGGCATGGTGGAGAGAGCTGGAGCTACTCGCGGATCGCCCGGCGCCTGCGCGAGACCGCAGCCGTACTGCTGCGTGAAGCCGGACAACACGCGGGACCACCGGCCGGCCCCCGGGTGGCCATCCTCTGTGCCAACGGACTGGGTGGTGCCTGCGTCGATCTGGCCTGCCTGACCCACGGCATCTTCGACTCGCCCCTGGACATCCATGCCTCGGTGGACACCCTGGCCTGGATCTTCGAACGCGTCGGCTTCACCGCGGCGGTTTGCGACCACCCGGACCG
>QNDV01000249.1 GCA_003646045.1 bacterium | reverse complement strand
GTATCAGGCGGCACGGATGATTGCGCCTCCTGTCACGGCGCCGACTTTGCCGGTGGTTGGAGTGGTGTCTCCTGCTACACCTGCCACGACGGTCCCAGCGGTCACCCCGCCGGTTGGGCCGACCCGACCGGTCACGGCGCCGAGGTGGCGGCCGGCGGCACGAACAATTGTCTCACCTGCCACGGCGCCGATCTGACCGGCGGCACCAGCGGCGTGTCGTGCTACGCCTGCCACGACGGTCCGGGCGGACATCCCACCGACTGGGTTTCGCCCCAGTTGCACGGCACCGAGGTCCTGGACAATGGATCCGACAGCTGCATGACCTGCCACGGCGCCGATCATCTGGGCGGCTGGAGCGGTGTGTCGTGCTACACCTGTCACGACGGCCCGGATGGCGGACATATACCAGGCTGGGTGGCCCCCGGCTTCCATGGCCTGGCGGTTCGCGACGACGGTGCCGACCAGTGCAAGTACTGCCATGGTGACGACTATCGAGGGGGGACCAGCGGCACCAGTTGCTACATGTGCCACGTCGGCCCGGGTGGCCATCCCTGGAACTGGGATGATCCGTTGGAGCACGGTTCAAACGTCATCGTCGGCGGCATCGACCAGTGTATCGATTGTCACGGAGCGGATTACCAGGGTGATTGGACCGGGGTGAGTTGCTATACCTGCCACGAAGGACCGGGCGGACACCCGAACAATTACCGCGCCTCGAGTCGCCATGGCCAGGACGCGGGGGATGACCCTACGCCTTGCATGACATGTCATGGCACCGATTATCGGGGAGGGTGGAGTACCGTGAGCTGCTACCAGTGCCACGATGGGCCTAATCCCTGAGGGGATTCCACCCTGCGTGAACACCGTCATCGCCGCCGCTCACCGATAGAGCGTCTTGACCCTTCCCCAGCTCGCGTCCTCTTCCGGCGGCACGAAGTAGAGTCCGAAGACCGGCACGTCGAAGCCTCCCGAGGCGGGCACGGCTTCGGACAGGGAGAACTCGTCGTCGGCGTCGGCGATGGCCATGGCACCGGGGATGGAGGCGACGCTGTTGACCGGCGCCAGATAGATTGAACTCTTCTGCCCCGACATCTCGGCCAGGCTGATAGTGGCCAGGGTGACCATGCCGCCGATCACCGGCAGGTTGGCGCCCACCAGGAATTCCGGCGGCGACAGGAAGTTGGTGCACGAGGCGGGCAATTGCACACCCGTCAGGGCCACGGCTCCGGGCAACTCGAGGCGGAACTCGAATCCGCCCAGGTTGGCGATGGGTGTGCCGGTGTTGTCGTTGTTGGGATTGGTCAACACGGCGTAGACCTGGAAGGCGCCGGGCTGGCCCGTATAGTTGGTGTGATCCATCAGATTATCCGTGCCGGTCGGCAATGGGTGATAGATGCCGATGGCATTGTCCAACTCGGCCAATGTCGTGCCGGCCACCAGGACCGCCAACGCGAGTGTGATCATGACGGTCCGGGCGAACTTCATGACATTTCCCCCCTGGGCTGGTTTGTGAGCGTGCCTGAGATTACGGGTTTTCACCTGTCCGACGCAACACTCCCCCTTGCCTGCCGTAAAAAAGATCATATCGGTACAGTATAGTGCACGGTGAACGAGCCGATCCATCCTCGCATCATCACCGCGCCGCCCGCGCCGGGTTCCGGGCTCACGATCAGCAATCGTTATCTACACAAGGGGCATGTGGGAGGTCTCGGACATGGATCTATCCATATCGAGGGAAGACGGTTATCGCGCCCTGCAGGAACGCCGCCGGAGGGTAGCCATCGAGCGCAGGCAATTGGATTTTCTGGCCGAAGCCGCGGCCGACCTGAATTCCAGCCTGGAATTGGAGGACGTGCTGCGCAAGATCGCGCGGCGCGTGGGCGACCTGGTGGATACGCATCTTTTTTGCGTCATGCTTTGGAGCGAGGACCGGCAGGTACTGGAGCACAGCTACTCCCTGAAGTTCGGCGAGCATATCGACCAGGAGGGCTCGTTCGAGTTGGGCGAAGGGCTGACCGGCACCGCGGCCCGGGATCGCCGCCCTGTCCGCGTCGGTGACGTGGCGCGGGACCCGCGCTATGTGCGTTTCCACCACGCCGAGGTGGATGTGCGGTCGGAGTTGGCTATTCCCCTTATCATGCGCGACCGCCTGATCGGCGTGCTGGACCTCGAAAGCCTCGAACCCGACCGCTTCACCGCCGAGCATGAGCAACTGCTGACCGCCCTGGCCAGTCACATCGCCACGGCTCTGGAAAACGCGCGCCTCTACGGCCGCATGGTCGAGCTGGAACGGCGCTACGCCCTGGACCTGCGCATCGCCCGGGAGATCCAGGAAGGATTGCTGCCGGACAAGGTGCCAGAGGTACCCGGCTGCGAGGTGGGCAGCGCCTTTGCCCCCGCCCGTGAACTGGCCGGCGATTTCTACGACTACATCAGTTATCGCGACGGTTGCGTGGGCTCCGCCGTGGGCGACGTGGCGGGCAAGGCCACCGGCGCCGCCCTCTATGCCGCCATGGCCGTGGGCCTGTTGCGGGGTCACGCCATGGAGCAGCCCTACACACCCGCCGAGATGTTCGGGCACCTGAACGAACACCTGGGTCGCGTCCGCACGGATAACCGGTTCCTGGCCATGTCGTTGGTGCTCTACAACCCGGAGACCCGGGGCCTGATCCTTGGTGGTGCGGCGTTTCCCTGGCCGCGCCGGGTGCGCAACGGCGAGTTGGAGGTGATCGAAGCGGCGGGCCTGCCCCTAGGCCTGTTCGAGGCGCCGGTCTACGAGGACGTGCATACGACCCTGGAGCTGGGCGACGTCATCATCATCGGCTCGGACGGGCTGGAGGACTGCCTGCTCGAACGTGGTGACGGGGTGACTGAGAAGGACCTGGCCGGCTGGATTCGCGACATGTCCCATTGTTCGGCGCAGGAGATTGCGGACGAGCTGATTAGAATCACCGACCCGCTGGCCGAGCGCGGGAGCGATGTGCGGCCGGCGGATGACCGGACGGTGTTGGTTCTCAAAGGAGTCTAGCGGGCCAATTCACCCTCGATAATTTCCACCATCCGCGCGAATTCGGGTTCTTCGTACCCACTGCTCTGGAACACCACCAGGCCGTCCCGGCTGATCACGAAGTTCCGCGGGATAAAAGCCTCGGCATACCTGGCAAAGGCCTGCCGCTCCGGGTCCAGTGCAAAGGGCCAGGCGGCGCCGTACTTCTGCGCGAAGGGCGCCACCACGTCTGCGGTTTCCTCCCGCGCGACGGACACCATGGCGAATCCCTCGCCGCCGAATCTCTCCCAGACCTGCTCCTTCAGATGCGGCATCTCCTCCTGGCAGGGCGGGCACCAGGTGGTGAAGAAGTTCACCAGCACCACATCGCCGTGGTGCTCGGCCAGATCGAAGGTGCCGCCGTCCACCAGTTCGAGCGCGAATCCCGGAGCCGGGTCAGCCACATGGATGAGAGTTGTTTCCTCGGGGCCGGGGCCGCTGCCGGCGCAGGCGGTGAGCAGCAGGAGGGGGAGCATCAGGACCGGGAATGGAAATATGCGGCGCACGGCGGGGCCTTTCGATTCCGGGTGGGTCATGGGTTGTTTCGTAAGCTTGCGCCGGTTTGGGGGTGGGGACAAGGGCAATCATGGCCCCCGGGGGCCACAGAATTCAGGTAGCTAAAATCCGATAAAAACTATATGATATAGGCATAACTACCGCTATGGAACCGTATCAGACACTTTCAGGGGGATTGAAGTCATGGTGTCAAGCCAGCGTCTAGCGTTATTGCTTATCTGTCTGTTCCTGGGGCTCACCAGCCAGGCCCATGCTAAAACAAAGCATCCCAACGGCTCCATCCTACGGCCTATCGCCTGGCAGTCCGAGACCTGTTCCAGCGAGGCTTTCCCGAGCATCCTGCGTTTCGTCGCGGACACACCGGAAGCGGAGCTGTTTTTCAAGGGCCCCCTGGACACCTTTCCCGAATACACCAATGGCGGCATACCGGATTGTGGCGGCAGCAAATTGTCCCACAGTGTCCGGGAAATCGTGGTCCTGCAGGCTGCGATCTACGATGCGAACCTGATCTACGTCACGGGCCAGGGCTACGAATGTCTCCAAAACGGGCAGGACTACCTCATGCTGGACCTGTCGGCGCTGATCGAGCCGGACTTCGTCCTGCACGAGGACTTCGCCGATTCACTGCAGGATGACTGGACCTATGGTGTCGGCGCCTCTTTTGTGCCGGGCACGGGCGTATTGCTGGGTTACGACGAGAACGTCGACAATTCCGTTTCCTCGGCCAGTACCCGCTTCGGGGGGCTGGTACCGGGAGTGGAATATGTCGCGGTTTTTTGGTCCCGTACCGGCGTCCCTTGTTCCGACAGCGGCGAGTATGCCCAGTACGACGGCGTCGACCACTGGCTCAACACCGAACCCGGCCTGTGGCGGGTCGGTACCCAGCCGGAAGCCGACTACTCCACCTTCAGCCAGGCCCTGAACCAGGCCGCGGCCGGGGATACGGTGCTGGTCCTGCCCGGGACCTACACCGAGACGGATATCGACCTCAAAGACGGCGTCGTGGTGCGAGGCACTCCGAGCTTCGCCAAGGCCCTGGATAACAGCGTGGTCATCGATGCCGGCGGCGAGGGACCCGTATTCCGCGGCAGTGGGTTGTTGACCGGTGTACGGCTCGAAGCGCTGACCATCATGAACGCGGATTCCGGTGCGGTGGTAGTGACCGACGGGATACTTGAGCTTGCGTCCTGCCGGTTCGAGAACAACAGCAATCCTGAATCCGGTGGCGCGGTGCGAGCGTTCTTCGTGGAATTGAGGGTGGAGAACTGCGAGTTCGTGGGCAACAGCAGCAGCGGCAAGGGAGGTGG
>QNDV01000248.1 GCA_003646045.1 bacterium | reverse complement strand
CGGAGCGGGTCACCCTCGATGGTTCCGCCATGGTCCGCGGTGCCGACCAGGACTATGTCATCGACTACGTCAAGGGCACCGTGACCTTCTCCTACCGCCGGGTCATCACCGCCGAGTCCACCATCGTGGTGGAGTTCGAGGAGGGCGAAGGACCCTACGGCCGCACGGTTGTCGGTGGAGGAGGTGGTGCCGGCTTCTCCCTGCCGGGGACCTCGATGCCGGCCGACCTGGGCGTAAGAGTGATCCGTGAACAGGACGACCCCAGTCGTTTGCGTACCGGTGAATTGGGCACGGACGACGAGGCGATCCTGGCCGCCGCGGGTGACAACCCCGACCTGGCGGTGGCCCCCGGTGCCATCGAGGCCGTACCGGGGGAGGGCCTCTACGATCAGCAGTTGGACGGGGGCAAGACCATCTATGTCCATAATCCCACGGGCGGCGACTGGAACCTGGTGTTGTACTACGTGGAGCCGGGAAACGGGGACTACTCCCTGCTGAGGATCACCGTCGCGGGTGACCAGGTCTACGAGCACCGCGGAGACGGTCTGGGCAGCTACAGGATCGGTCGACCCCTGCCCATGCCCGAGTCCCGCAGCGTGATGACCATGACCGGCAGCCTGGGCGACAGTGCAGGTACCAGGGTCACCGCCGAGTGGAATGTCTCGAACCACGACCAGAACCTCCTTTCGGACCTGGACAACGAGAACAACAAGGGCCAGGCCGCCAGCGTCAGGGCGATGGTGCCGGCGCGGGATATCGGCGCCGGGCAGGTGGGGATGGAAGCTTTTTATACCTCTCGCCAGGCCAGTTTCCGTGGGTTCGAACTGCAGCGGAACATCTTCGACTACGACGACTGGGGTCTGGCCGACCGGGCGCGCCGCGACGGCTTTCTCGCCGAAGGCGAACGCGAAGGCGGAGCGAGGTTGAGTTGGATCGCGGGGCAGGACCGGCGGCGCCTGGCGGTGGATGGCAGCGTGGGTACCCTCTCCCACGGCGTGGGCACGGATGCCCGGCGTTGGACTTCCTCAGTAGACTGGCGTCTGGACGGTGGCAGCGGTGAACACGAGTTGCTGCAGGCCACGGCCCGCGATGATCAGGACCCCCTGGATGTCGACCGCCTTACCACGCGACACCGCGTTTCATGGATCCTGGGACCATTGGTCCCCTCCGGGCAATGGCAGTTGCGGCGCTGGGACGATACCCGGGCTTCCGGCAGCGCCGCCGAGGGTTCCAGGCACGAGGAGTGGACGGCGGGACTCGGCAGCCGCCCCGGTGGTCGGGTCGACTGGCGAGCCTCTTTCAGCCGCGGTCTGGCGGATTCCCTGCGTACCGGCAGTTGGGCACGGGAACGGGACAGCCGCACCACCACCGCGGCGGTGACCACCGGCAACTTCGCCGGCATGCACCTGTCCGGCTCGGCGACCCTGCGCAGCATCCTGCGACCGGATCGGGCCGAGGAACGGACCCGCCTGGCTCGAATCGACATGGGAGGGCGGTGGGATAGTTCGGCCACCGATTGGTCCCTGGGCTATCGCGTGGACAACAGTCGCACCGAGATCCAGGACCGGCAGATCGTTTTCGTGGGCCCCGGGCAGGGGGACTACAACCAGGACGGGGACTATCTGGGCCCCGGGCAGGGCGACTACGACGTGGTGCTGGCGGGATCAGGCGTGATGCTTCCGTCCACGGCGGTCCAGGCCGATCTGCAGTGGCGCCAGGGATTCCGCTTTCTGGGTGCAGACCGCTGGTACGGGGCCTGGACCATGCAGACCAGTGGCACGGTGGCCAGTCGCAGTACCACCGATGACGTGGCGGGGCTGCTTGCCCTGGATCCCGACGTCCTGTTCGATCCGGAACACACAGTCGTTACCGACGTGGTCTTCAGTCCGGAAATCACCCTGCTGCAGCATCTGCGCACGGTTGACCTGAGGGGCAAGTTCGATTTCCGACGCGTACAGGACCGTCGTTTCGTCACCGATCCTGAGGACCGCATTACCCGCAACTGGCAGTTTACGGGCAATGTGAATGTGAGCAGCCGTTCATCCGTGAGAATGCGGTGGACGAGGGAAGACGAGAGGCGTGATACGGCACCGGGCGGTACTCTCAGCCGGCGTGGCTACGAGTCCCTGGTCAGGCGCTGGGATACCGCCTGGAACTGGCGCCCGCTGGGCGATCTGAGGCTTAGCCTGCAGGGCGAATACATCGACCGGCGCGACGAGGATTCGGCTGTGGAACAGACCGAGACGGCGCTGCGTCCCACCGCAAGGCATCGTTTCCGCAAGAACTGGACTCTGCAGGGGGAATTGCGTTGGGCGGATGTGGTCAGCGACGAACCGGCGGGATCAGTACGCCCCTGGTTCTATCCCTCGCCCGGCCGCAACGTCGAATCCACCCTGCGCCTGGCTTGGGACCCCAATCGCTATCTGGGCGTCTCGCTGAGTTGGTTCACCCGCAAGCAGGGCCAAAGGAGGTGGCAGCATGATCTACGTCTTGAGTCCACAGCGCGCTTCTAGGCGGTTGGGGCGGGTCGTGGCCTTGCTGCCTGTCCTGCTGGCGGTGGCCGGGGCTGTCAGCGCCATCGCCCAGCCTCTGCCGGTTCTGCGACTGCCGCCAGCCGGGTCAACCACAGTCGCCACGCGCTGGCTGGGGGACGACCGCGCCTGGCTGGCTGCCCTGCCCCCCGCTGAGCGCCTGTTGCTGCCCGGGTCGGCGGTGGATGAGACCCTGCGAGGGCGGTTGCTGGCGCTGGTGCCGGGGGCGGCCACCGACTCCCTGCTCGTCCTGCGAACCCTGGATGCAAGACTGGCTGACCGTTGGCGTGATCGGGGCTTCCTGGAGATTCAGGTGACGGTGCGCTGGGCTCCACCGGCTCAGGCGGATAGTCCCGATACCCTGGTTGTCGTGCCTGGCGAAGCCTGGATCTTCGGCGAATTCAAGGTGGCCGGAGACGATTTTCCGGGACGTGTTCACCTTCTCGATACCTGGCTTCCCCTACCGGGAGACCGCTACGACGCTCTCGCCCTGGCCGAGGGAATCGAGAACGTCCTGGCCGGGGCGGGTGAGGCCGGCCATCCCTGGGCTCGATGGATGACCGGCCGGGCCAGCCCCGATTCCATCAGGCGAGCGGTGGATCTGCAGGCGACGCTGTTGCCCGGTGCGGCGGCGTACGTGGGTCCGATCACTACCAGCCTGCCCGACGGACGGGCAGCGGATTTTGCGGTGCGGACCTCCGGGCTGCGCAGCGGTGAGTCCTATCGCGAATCGGATCTGCAGCGCGCGGTGGATCGTCTCCTGGCGCGCGACCTGTACTCCCGCGTCGACACTCCCGTGGTGCATCTGACAGGCTCTCGCGACACGGTGGGCATACATCTCCCCCTGGTAACGCGGCCCAAGGGCAACCGTCTGCAGGTGGTACTGGGACTGAGTCGTGACGCCGAAGGTGCCAGCAACCTGAGCGGACAGGTGGACCTGGACATGCCCAACCTGGCCGGCACGGGACGTGCGTTGCGTGTGGGCTGGCGTGACGACGGCGTCCGCACAAGCCGGTTCGGATTCAAGTACCTGGAGCCCCTGGTGTTCGGCACCCCTCTCGATACGGATATTGCCCTGGACCAGGAAGTGCAGCGGGATTCATATACGCGTATCCGTCTGGACAACCGCTGGCGGCTACCGGTAGTGGCGCTGTGGGGAGTGGAACTGGGACTGGGCTGGGACCGCTCCACCTTCCCGCAAGGGGATCTGGCCAGTACTCGTCGCGTTCGTGCCCGAGGGGCTGTTTTCCACCGCAGGGGTGACCGCAGTCTCAGCGGCTGGGAAGGTCTCTTCGCGGCGGAAGAAGGGTGGCGCTCGTCGGTAGCCCGCGCCGACACCGGCGTTTCCGAGCTCGGTGAAGCGGTCACCCAGCGTATCTTCGAAGTGGATGTGTCGGGGGAATGGCGGGCCGGGCGCACGCTGGGTCTTTTTGCCAGGGTTTCATTCCGCGAACTCGCCGGGGGACCGGAAGTGGTACCGCTGTCCGAGCATTTCCGTTTCGGCGGCGCAGCCACCCTGCGGGGTTATCGCGAAGATGAGTTCCACGGCACGCGGGCCGCCTGGGCCAGCGTCGAACTCAGAGTGGGGCCGACCCGGGGCTCGCGACTTTACACCTTCTTCGACCTGGGGTACTTTGGCTTCTCCACCGAGGAAACCCTGTTGTCCGGCGAGAATCGTACGGTTCTGAGAGAGGGCTGGCCGCGGGGTTACGGTTTGGGGATCCTGGCCCGCAGCCGGGCCGGGGACCTGTCCCTGGCCATCGGATTCCCGGGCACCGTGGACTTCGACCAGGCCAAATTGCACGTCACCCTGATGGAGAGTTTCTGACCGGCGGTCGCTGACCGACCGCCCCGCGGAGAACCATGGACCGCGAGAGTATCATCGCCCGGATCGCGAGCCTGCGCGAGCAGATCAAGCGACACAACCGGCTGTACCACGCCCAGGGCCGACCGGAAATCTCCGATGGGGAATTCGACGTCCTGGAGCGGGAACTCCGGGAGTTGGAGACTATCCATCCCGAACTGGCCCCGGGGGAGAGCCCCCTCTCCCGCCCCGGTAGCGACGCGGATTCGCGGTTTCCCAGCGAGCCCCACAGTCGTCCCATGCTGAGCCTGCAGAACAGTTACGACCCGGATGAGGTGTCAGCCTTCGTGCGGCGTGTTCATGATGGCCTGGGCCAGAGCGATGTACTCTTCACCGTGGAACCCAAGATCGACGGTGTTGCGGTGGCCCTGCGGTACCGGGAAGGCCATCTGGTCAAGGGTCTGACCCGGGGTGACGGGCGCCACGGGGACGTTATAACGGCCCAGGCTGCAAACATCACCGGGCTGCCGGAGAACCTGGGTCGGGG
>QNDV01000247.1 GCA_003646045.1 bacterium | reverse complement strand
GTTTCCCGGTTCTGCAACCGTTTGTGGCCCTCTTCCGGCGACAACAGGCAAAGCAGGGTCAGATCCTGCTCCACCCCGCCCAGAGCCAGGTTATTGAGGGGAGTCACGGTCTTCTCGCCCATTTCCCGGCCAAATCCCTGGTAAGCCACCGAGGCGTCGGCAAAACGGTCGCAGAGCACTATCATGCCGGCTTCGATTGCTGGTGCGATCTTCTCGCGCACCAGTTGCGCCCGGCTTGCGACCATGAGCAGCAGTTCCGTTTCGGCGCACATGCCCTCAGACGCGGGATCCAGGAGAATGTTCCGGATTCTCTCGCCCAATGCGGTGCCACCGGGCTCGCGCAGCACCAGAGGCTCTTCGCCGCAGGCGGCGAGACGCTCCGTGACGCCACGGATCAGCGTGGTCTTGCCACTGCCTTCGGGGCCCTCGAAGGTGATGAGCAAGCCGCGGCCACCGCGATCGGCGCCCTGGGGGCTCATGCGTGCTCCTGATCGTCCGGGTAGTCGGAGTCGTCCGGGCCGTCGGAGTCGCCCGATCCGCCCTTATCCTCATCCGACGTTGCGAATCCGGTTTCCGACGGAATCGTGGTCGCGGTCGTAGGCTCGCGTACCGGACCGGGCAGCTTGGCTGCCACATGTACGATGCGCTGTACCGTGGTGGCCAGGGTGGCCACGGCCAGGAAGGCCAGGACCAGCACCAGTACCCAACGTCCCAGCAGCAGCCCCGCCGTCAGCAGGATTACCCGTTCGGTGCGCTGCAGGAAACCCACCAGGCAGGTCTCACCCACGCCCTCGGCCCGGGCCCGCACGTAGCTGGTAGTCAGACTGCCCACCGCCGTGGCCAGGATCAGCACCAGGGCCACCTTGTCCGGTCCGGAATCCAGGGCGGCGAAGTACCAGGTCAAACCGGCGAAGATGAACGCCTCGCCCAACCGGTCGAAACAGGAATCCAGAAAGGCTCCCCGCCTGGAAACCGTACCCTGCAACCGGGCCAGGTCACCATCCAGCATATCGAAGGCCGACCCCACCAGAAAGACCACGGCCCCCGGGAAAAGACCGCCCCGGGCCACTATCCAACCCGACACCGCGGTTATGGCCAGCCCCACCAGGGACACCGCCAAGGGCGAAAACCCGGCACGATCCAGAAAGAACACTACCGGTCTCACCCGGTCACGGGCACTGCGTTTAATCCCGGCTAAATCCATCATTCCTCCTTGGCGGCGGCCTTGCGCCCCTGCAGGACCAGCACCAGTTCCCCCTTGAGGCGCTTGCCCGTGAGCAGGGGCAGAACCTCGTCCGGCGTACCGCGCAGGGTCTCCTCGTGCAGCTTGGTGATCTCGCGAGCCACCGCCAGTTTCCGGCCCGGTGCCAGATCCCGCAGCATTTCCACCGTCGAGACGATGCGGTGGCAGGACTCCAGAATCAACACCGTGCCCTCCTCGGTGAGGGCACCCTCAAGATAACGGGCTCTTTGACCCTTCTTGCGCGGAGCATACCCCAGGAACAGGAATCGGTCAGGGGAAAAGCCCGACAGCACCAGGGCGGCCAGGGTACTCGAAGGACCGGGCACAACCGTCCAGCCCAGACCGGATGCCTGCAACGCCCGCACCAGGGTGAATCCCGGATCCGAGATGCAGGGCATGCCTGCGTCACTGACCACGGCCACGGTTTGTCCCGCGGCCAGGCGTTCCACGATGGTCGGCACCACCTTTTCCTGGTTGTGGTCATGGTAGGCCGCGAGTCTCACCGCCAACCCGTAGCGATCCACCAGTCGCCGGGTGTGACGCGTATCCTCGGCATAGACCACATCCGCAGCGGCCAGCACCGCCAGGGCACGCAGGCTCATATCCGCCAGGTTGCCGATGGGGGTGGCCACGAAATGGCAGATGCCGGCAGGAAGGTCCACCGGTGGCAGGGATACGGCAAGCGGGTTCGCCTCGGTCAATGGAAGCCTCCATCGACAGCCGGCTGATGCGCTGCACCGTCGGGATCCCGCCTTCCCGGCAACAGGGCCACCGGCGGCGATATACGCTTGAAAGTCATGGCTGCCATGCGGGCGGCAATCCGCTGCACCAGTTCAGGTGCATGGCCGAGGGCCGCCACCCGTTCCAATCCCAGCCCCTCGTCGACCAGGGCGTGAAGGATGGCATCGGCCTGGGCGTAGGTGAAGCCCAGTTCGTCCTCGTCCGCCTGTCCCTGCCACAGGTCGGCGCTGGGCGCCTTGTCCAGCACCACCCGGGGCAGATCCAGGAAGTCGGCCAGCAGGCGGATCTCGGTCTTGTAGAGCTGGCCCAGTGGATTCAGGCCGCAGGCATTGTCGCCGTACAATGTGGTATAGCCCAGCAGCCCCTCGGTGCGGTTGCCAGTGCCCAGGACCAGGGCGCCCTCCGCGGCCGACCGATCATAGAGCACGATCATGCGACAGCGGGCCATGATGTTGCCCCGTCGCAGGGCGTCGGCATCCGGCAGGTCCTCACCGAACGCGTCAACCATGGGGGTGATGTCCACGGTCTCCACTTTCATATCCAGCGCACCGGCCACCGCCCGGGCATCGGTCAGGGATGCCGGGGAACTGGTGGTGTAGGGTAGCATCAGGCCTGTCACCTGGTCGGCGCCCACCGCACGCACGGCCAGGCCAGCCGCCACCGCTGAATCGATGCCGCCCGAGAGGCCCACCACCAGACGCCGGTGACCGGACCCTTGCAGCGTGTCACGGATGAAATCGACACAATAGCCGGTTGCCGCCGCGGGCGCGAAGGCCCAGTCCGGGAAGTCCGGGGAATTCGACGGTGGACTCATCTCGGGGTTCCTTCCATGCGGCGGGGCCTCAGCTGCGGCGCCAGGCGGCGGGCAGGAAAAGGACAAGCACCGTGAATATCTCCAGGCGACCGATGATCATCAGCAGCATCAGCAGCCACTTCTCCCACCCCAGCAGGGACCCGTAGTTGCTGGCCGGTCCCACCAGGCCCAGACCCGGTCCGATATTGCCCAGGGAGGCCGCCGTGGCACCGACGCTGGTCACCAGATCGCGCCCGCCCAGGGTCAGGATCAGGATGCCGCTGCCGTACACCACCATGAACAACAGGAAGAAGCCGAGTACGTTGGTCTGCAGTCCGGGTGACAGGGACCGGTTGTTGAACCACAGGGTAAACACGCCGCGGGGGTGCAGCATCTTGCGCAGTTCCAGCTTGGCATGCTTCAAGAGGATCAGCACCCGCATGACCTTGATGCCGCCACCGGTGGAGCCGGCACAACCGCCCACCGCCATGAGCATCAGCAGGACGGCGTGGGTAAACGGTGGCCACTGCAGGTAATCCGCCGTGCCGAAGCCCGTGGTGGTGGTGATGGACACTACCTGGAACAGACCGTGGCGCACGGCAGCCGCGCCCGAGGTGTAGAAATTAACCGTAAGCAACACGGTTACCACCAGGGCCGTGGCCAGGCCCAGGATCACCAGATAAAAACGGAATTCCTCATCCCGGAAATAGCCGCGCCAACGTCCCGACAGGGCCAGGTAGTGCAGGGAGAAATTTACGCCGGCCAGGAACATGAATACGATGATGACCCACTCGACAGCCGGCGAGGCAAACCCGCCCACACTGCTGTTGTGGGTGCTGAAACCACCGGTGGCCATGGTGGCGAACGCGTGGCAGACCGCATCGAACAGGCCCATGCCCGCCAACAACAGCGCCAGCACTTCCAGTACAGTCAGCAGCAGGTAGACGCCCCACAGGCGCTTGGCCGTCTCGCGGATACGGGGTGTCAGGCGCTCGGCCACCGGGCCTGGCACTTCGGCGCGAAAAAGCTGCATTCCGCCCACGCCCAGCAGGGGCAGGATCGCCACGGCCAGCAGCACGATTCCCATGCCTCCCAGCCAGTGGGTCAAGGCACGCCAGAACAGGGTGGCATGGCTGCGCCCCTCGATGTCCGTGAGGATCGAGGCGCCGGTAGTCGTGAATCCGGAGATGGATTCGAAGACGGCATCGGTGAAGCCGGGGATCTGGCCGCTCCACCAGAACGGAAGCGCCCCCAGCAGACCCACCCAGATCCAGCCGAAGGTGACCACCGCGAATCCTTCGCGCAGGCGCAGATCGGGAGCACCCTTCAGGAACACCAGGGCCGAGCCACCGGCCAGCGCACCGGTCAGGGCGGCGGCCAGGAAGTAGCGCCAGTCGGGCTCGCGGTAGATCAACGCCACCACCGCCGGCAGTAGCAGACAGGCCGCGGTGACCAGCATCAGGAAGGCCAGAACCTTGGCGACGGCCCTCAGGTTCACGACTCGCTGCCCCCGAAGAAATCGGTCACATTCTCCTCCGCACCGGGCAGTGCGAAGACCACCACTTCGTCACCGGTGGCCAGGGTCGTATCGCCCCGGGGTGTCACGAAGAGGCCCTTCTTCAGGACGGCTGCCACCACGGCGTCGCGCGGGAAATCCAGTTCACCCAGACTGCGCCCCGCCCATTTACAGCCCTTGTCCACGCGCAACTGCAGGATCTCCGCGCCGGTGAACCCCACGGTTTCGCTGCTGATCACGGTCCGTTTCCTGACGAAGCTGGAAATACGCAACGATGTGGACAGGCGCGGCGAAACCGCGGCATCCACGCCCAGGCCCGACATCAGGGGCACGTAGTCGGACCGGTCAACCAGGCAGACCGTCTTGCCGACGCCGTGACGGCGGGCCAGCAGGCAAGCCAGGATGTTGGTCTCCTCCTCGCCGCTCACGGCGACAAACCCGTCCATGTCCCCCACACCCTCACCGACCAGCAGTTCGGAATCCGTACCTACGCCATGGAGCACCAGGGCGTTCTTGAGCTGTTCTGACACGCGGCGACAGCGCTCCTCGTCGGGATCCACGATCTTGACTCGTACGCCGGCGCCCAGGAGATC
>QNDV01000246.1 GCA_003646045.1 bacterium | reverse complement strand
TGAGTGACATTCGAGAACTGTTGAACATCGGGGGCGGCAATTTCTGCGAGCGGCTGGAAGTCAGCCCTGCCCTGAAGACGGCCTGGAGCATGGTGTTCGAAGGGGAGTGTGCCGACGCCGAGACGCGCTTTCGCCGCATCGTAGCCGACGACAAGCGTAACGCCGAGGCCCTGGCCGGGTTGGCCATCTGTGTGGCCGAGGATGGCGGGCGTTTCCTGTCGGCCGAGAAGCTGGCGAAGACGGCTGTGTCCTGTGGTAAGCGGTCACCCGCGGGCTATCTCGCCCTGGGCTATATCCACCTCCGGGCATCCCGACTCGACGAGGGTTACCGCTATCTCATGAAGGCGCGACACGTGGCACCCCACGACCCGCGGCTGCGGGCCGGACTGGTGTGGTACGAACAGGAGCGTCCTCCGGTGGTAGCCGACCTGGCCCGGGAGCATCCGGTCAACATGGCCCTCGGCAATATGCGACAGGCATTCGGATCGCCCGCCCGGCGGGTCGCCGCTGCCATGTTCGTGGGGGTCGGTATCTCGCTGACGCGGGCCCTGATCGCCTGACACCCGAGCCGGGCCGATACCGGTCGGTGGTGCCAGCCGGGCCGCCGACCGGGGCCGGTTCAACCCGGTGGGTCGGGCAGCAGGCGCGTCGTCTGTGACTCGGCCGCCACCAGGGCCCGCGCCGGCCACTCGCCCTCATTGAAATATCCGCGCAGCGCCACACTCACCGGTATCACCATCAGGGCCGGTTGCCAGTCCATCACCTCGCCCGAGTCCGCATCCACTATCCGCCCCTTCTCCACGGCTGTGGTCGCCTCGGCCATGTGCAGTGGTCGCACGGCCCGGGCCATGGCGCGGAAACGGCCCTCGACCTCGGGGTCGGCGAAGCGGGCCTGAGGCCGCGACATGCGGGCCAGGTGGTGGTGGCTGGGGATGAAGGCCAGGCCGTCCAGGTCGAGACGTTCGCAAACGACGATCAGTACGGCGGCAGTGTCCCTGAGTAGCCCCATGCCCGGATGCTGTTGTCCCGGCAGCAGGGGGCGGGTCATCTCGTAGCGTTCGCCCGCATCCTGTATCAGCAGCCATTCCACCATGAGCAGGGTGTGGCCGGGCAGCGCGGCCCGGTCCTGGCGCAGGCGCAGCTCCAGCAGGGCTTTGTCACTCGCGCCGTCACGGACGCGCAGGGTGTGGCCCATCACGTCGTCCAGATCCAGATCCAGGCGCAGGTCCCGATAGCCGCGCCGACGCAGGCGGTCCATCAGGCCGGATTCCTCGAAAGCCAGCTCGATGCCGTGTCTGGTGAAGCGACCGAGGAACAGTTCGTCGGCGGTGCCGATGACCCCGCCGAGTTCCTCCAGGGTCAGGCCCCAGTCCTCGAGTTCGGGAGCGGACTTGCGCCCCCGGGGCTCCGGATTCTTCATCAACCGCGCCAGACGGCGGTAGTTGTCCACCGGGAGTTCCAGCTCCGGCGGGATGTCCAGGAAACTGTCTCCATTCAGCAGCCAGCTACCGAGAGCCGCGCCGTGGCGCCAGGCCCGGGGCCCGTACCCGCCGCCCAGTACGATGACGCAGGGGATGTTGCCGTCCTGCCAGGGGCCGTGGCCGGCCTGCTCCAGTACCAGGCGGTCGCGTTCCAGCAGGCCCACCAGGGAGATGCGCCAGTCGCCCAGCCGGTCCTCCAGATTGGGGTCGGCGCCCGCGATGTAGAACACGAGACCCGGTTGCACGTCGGCGAAGGCCCGTGGAACGTACTCGCGCACAGCCGCGAGATAAGTGTCGTCATCCACGTCCGTACCCAGGGCCACGCTGGTCGAGGCCACGGCGCCACCGGAGTCCAGGTCCCGGTTGTGTATGGACAGGGTGTGTACCGTGTGGTCCTCGGCGAAGATGCTGCGGGTGCCGTCACCGTCGTGCAGGTCCAGGTCCACCACCAGAATGGGACGATCGAAGCCCTTGGCGCGCAGCGAGGCGATGGCCACCGCCACGTCATTGAAGACGCAGAAGCCGCTGCCCCGGTCGCGGCAGGCATGGTGCAGGCCGCCGCCCAGGTTCATGGCCGGGCGATGGCGGCGCAGGGCGTGTCGTGTGGCACGCAGGGTCCCACCCACGAGATAGCGTTGAAAATCCAGGTAGCGGTCCTGGAAGCCGGCGTCCACATCGGTGCCCAGAATGGGGGTCAAGGCCCCCGGTTCCTGCAGGGCGCGCAGGTAGTCGGGGTCGTGGACGAGTTGCATCCGCTTCAGCGAGGCCGGGTGCGGTCGCAACAGCATGCCCGACCGCAGCAGCCGTCGTCGTTCCAGGTAGGTCATGATGCGGAATGCGCGCTGCTCGTCGTAGATGTCCACGGGCAGGTGGATGGCGTAGCGGCGATGGATGACGAAGCGCGGTCCCGGGGGATCGAGGCGGCTGACGAACCAGTTGCGCAGGCTGCTCCACATGACGACCCCTCCCGGGAGCGGACACCGGCGAATGTGCTCGTGCCGTCCGCGTAGCGGAGTCTAACAACAGCTTGCTCCATGGACAAGCCGGTGGATGGCGCCGTGTGTCGGAGCCTGCCCGTTTTTATTTCGAATCCACCGAACCCTCGACACCAGTGGTGCGTCTGTGATGTGATCGTGGCGCGTAGCAAACGCGAAGGCACCCCACGGAGGATCATGGACCCGACCGAACTCATCAGACGATGTCGCGCAGGCGACGAATTGGCCTGGGAGGCCCTCGTGAGGCAACAGCAGGGACGTATATGCTCCGTCGCCCTCGGTTACGTGGGTGATCAGGACGAGGCCAACGACCTCGCCCAGGAGATATTCGTGCGTGTCTGGGACCGCCTCGATACCTGCACCGACCTGGAGAAATTCGGTCCCTGGCTCATGAGCATCGCCCGTAATGCGTGCCTCGATCACCTGCGGCGGCGCAAGGCGCGGCCGCCCCGGCAGGATGTCCCCGCCGCGGAAATGACGAATCTGGCCAGCAGCATACCCACACCCGAGGACGACTGGCTGGCGACATCGCGACAGCGCCTGGTACACCGGGCCCTGCGCAGGTTGAGCACCATCAATCGCGAGATAATCGTGCTGAAGGAGATCCAGGGTCTGCCCCTGGAGCAGATCGCGAACATGCTGGGGCTGCCCCTGGGAACGGTGAAGTCGCGCTCGAGCCGGGCGCGGATCGAGCTGGCCAGGGCAGTGGTGGATCTGGACGGAGGCCCCGCCTCGGGGCAGGAGGCCGTGTCGTGACCCGGGACGAGCGGGACAGGCAGCAGGAATTCGTGCGGGACGTACTGGCCCGGACGTCGGGATCCGCCTGTGAGCGGGCCCACCAGCAGCTGCCCGACCTGAACGACGGCGTGCTGCTGGGGCTGGACCGATCCCTGGTGCAACAGCACCTGGAGCATTGCGCATCCTGCCGCGCGGCGGCCCTGGCCCTGAACTGGTTGGGTGACGAGTTGGCGGGTATGGCGGAACTGGATCCGGGCGAGGGTTTCGCCGCTGCGGTAGTGGCCCGTACCAGCGCCCGCAGCGAACCGGCCCGGGCCCGTCATCGGGCCCAGGTGGCCGGCAGCGGTCCGGCCGGCCTGATGGACCGCCTCGGCCGCTGGTGGAGCGAGCGTATCCTGGCCCCCAACTTCGCGGTCCAGGTGGCCTATGTGGCGACCATGATCCTGGTGCTGATCTTCGCCACGCCGGTTTCGCCCTTCCGCAACGCCCCTGGACGCATGCTCGAAGTGGTGCAGGCCGGTCCGACCGATCTGCCCCTGCTGGGAACCGCCCTGCAGTGGACGTCAGGACGAGTGGCCGGCGGCAGTGACGCGGTGCGTGAGGGAATGGCCGCCCGCTGGCAGGGCCTCGAGGACGACTGGCAGGCCCGGATCGGGCGCTCGGCGCCCGGCCGCAGTGCCGCTGTCGACCATTTGGAGGCTGCCTTCCGCGCTGCGGAAGCGCAACGGGCCAGTGGCGTAACCCTGGAACTCAACGGTGCGCTGCAGTCCACGCGGGCTGCCTGGCGTGCCTGGTGGTATACGAATCCTGAATCGACGAGTAGACCGTAGCAAAGGAGCCGAACATGAACGACGAGATGTACAACAACAACCAGACCGCGCCGCAGGAGCCGCAGCAATACGCCCCGCCTCCGCCGCGTCCCCAGGCGGTACGCCAACCGCAGGCCCGCAAGTCAGCCGTCTTGGCGACGATCCTGTCCTGCATGCCCGGCCTGGGCCAGGTCTACGTGGGCTACTACCAGCAGGGGTTTATCCATGTCGCGGTGGTGGCCCTGTGCATCACCATGCTGGCTTCGGGATCGGCCCGGGGGTTCGAGCCCCTTTTCGGCGTCTTCCTGGCCTTCTTCTGGCTGTACAACATGATCGACGCCAACCGGCGCGCGCATCACTACAACCGCATGGCCGACGGCATGGGCAGCGAGAACATTCCCGAGGAATTCCCGGTGCCCGGTACCAGGGGTTCGGTCCCGGTGGGTATCTTCATGGTGGTGATGGGCTCCCTATTCCTGCTGGACCTGAACACGGACCTGTCCATGGCCTGGCTCAAGGACTGGTGGCCCCTGGTGCTGGTCGGTGGCGGCGTCTGGATGATCCTCAAGGCCCGTCACAAGGCAGAGTAACCGTGAACGTGGTGCCGCGGGTGGCGTCGGATCCCATACCGACGCTGCCCGCGAGATAGTCCTCCGTCAGCAGTTTCATGCTGAAAGTTCCCATGCCCCGTCCCTTGCCCTTGGTGGAAAACGCCCGCTGGAACATGCGCTCCCGCACCAGGGGCGGCACGAAGCCGGGGTTCTGCACCGAGAACCAGATTTCCGGGCCCCTGCGACCGCAGTCCAGGGTTATCACCGAGCCGTCGGGAACCGCTTCGAGGGCGTTCTTGAGCATGTTGCCCAG
>QNDV01000245.1 GCA_003646045.1 bacterium | reverse complement strand
GCAGACGGTGGAGAACGTGCCCACCAACCAGCGGGTACTGGTTGTCGAGTCCATGGGTATCTCCCATGTCTCGGACCTGCCGAACCTGTCGGCGCTGGCCGTTCGCAACCACCCGAACCCCTTTAACCCCATGACCATCATCAGCTTCAACCTGCCCTATACCGCCGAGGTGAGCCTGCAGGTTGTTGATGTCCGCGGCCGGGTGGTGCGTAACCTGCTGCGTGGCGATGTCCACAATGCCGGCCCGCACCAGGTGATCTGGCGCGGTCGGGATGACGCCGGCCACCAGGTGGCCACGGGCGTGTACTTCTACCGCTGCGTTGCCGGAGACGACGTGGCCAATGGGCGTATGCTACTGCTCAAGTGATATGGAACGGCTAGTCAATCCGTGACATACCGTTTACCTGACCCCGGCCGGCAGCGGCCGGGGTCTTCTTTTCCTCCGTATGGTTCGGAGGGAAGAGGTATGGTCGACGGTCGATCGACTGATATTCGCGTGGCCGCCCCTACCTCTCCGGTAGCCGCGTGTAAAAGATCTGGTACAGGCCGCCCGGACCGGAGGGCCGTCCCGACCACGCGAGCAGGTTTCCGGAAAGCGACGGGTCGTAGTCCCCGAAATCGTTGTCGGTGATCTGCTCGATCGACATACCGTCCCAGAAGTAGATTTCCCAGTCGTGACCATCCCAGGCCTCGAAAGCGATGGCACCGTCGTCCAAGGAGGGGGCGCTGCCGTCGCCGATCTCCCGGACCGTCATGCCGTCCCAGTACATGATGGTGCTCGGTGATGCGCTCCACTCGTAAGCCAGGGTGCCGTCGTCGAGCGAAAAATCGTGCGCCGCGCTGCCACCCAGGTCGTCCGTGATGTCCCGTCGCGTGCCGTTCCACATGTAGGTTCGGTTCTCACCGGATCCCGTACGGTCGTACCGGTTCCAGACCACCGTGAAAGCGTCGGCAACGGGACGGCCGTTGCTGTACCGGTTCGTGGGACAGCATTCGTTTGTCAGGGTGATCTTTTCATTCATGCTCGCGTTCCAGTAGTGGATCTCCTCGAACATGGTGGACCCGTACTGCCATGCGAAGTTGCCGGCTCCGGCCAGTACCGGGAAGAGATCTCGTACTTCGTTGTCGGTGAAGGCCCGGTAACGCGGCACGCTCTGGTACGAGTAGACGAAGATCTCCCAGTCGTCTCCGCCGTCACCCCGACCTTGCCAAACGATCTTCTCCCTGCCGTGGGACGAGGGCTGCGCCTTCTCGCCGCCGTTGTCCGTCAGCACTGTCGGCGAAGCACCGGCGCCGCCCAGACCGGCGATCAGGATCTCGTCGGTGTAGGCCTCCATCGTTCCGACCCAGGTGACGAAGCCGTCACTCAGGCAAGGGTCCCTGTTGCTGCCCTGGGTCGTCAGTTGGATGACGTCGAAAATCGTTGGGATATGACCGTGCGCGACGTTGGAGAGACCCGACCAATTTCCGGATTCGTCCACGGTCTTCAGGGCAACGTAGATATCGGGTACCGGGGGCGTCTCGATCGGGGTGGATTGCCGGGAACCGGCGGGAGTCGGTGTCGGGCACACCGGAAGCATTGTGCAACTCGGCCACGACACGCCAGTGATCGGCTCCGCGGCATATCCGATCTGATACTCGGCGGCCGTGCCGACCAGATCGTCGTCGCCGGGCGCGGTCCAGATGATGGTGGCCGTCGTTTCATCAAGGGTCACAACCTGCAGATCGGTCACGGCTGCAGGCGCGGTCGTGTCGGATGTACCTGCACCACCGGGGCCGGCGGGATCGTCGTCAGAGCCGCAGGCGGAGAGAACGAGAACCGAGAGGGCAAAGAGGAAGGGGACGTATCGTGACTGCATGGCGGAACCTCCAATTCAACGAGGGCGGTCGAAACGCGCATATACCCCGTGGTGCAAGTTCAGCGTCAGTATAGTTGAATTTACGTTTTCGGCGCCGGTTCAGGTTTTCCCCGGCCCGTATCCAGGCAGATCAAGCCGGAGCCGATACCCTCGTGTATCGTTACGACTCCCTTCAATCCCTCCCGAACAACCTCCGCAAAGTCTCCAGATCACGCTCCCGCTCCTCCGGCGACTCTGCCGTTTTCAGCGTGGTCATGGATCGTCCCAACACCTTCTTGATGAACTGCTGCAGACTGCGGTCCACCTCGGCAGCCACCTCTGCCGACTGCTTGCGGCGTACGAAGCCCACCTGCTTGTCCTTCAGTTCCTCCAGGTAGGACTTGAATTCGGCCACAGTGGGGCGCAGGTCGACATCGCCGAGCCACTGTTCGAATGCGGCCAACTCCTCGTCGATGATCTGCTGGGCCGCGGGCAGTTGTTTGCGACGGGCAGCCAGATTGCCCTGTACGATCTCGTCCAGGTCATCCAGACCGAAAACGAAAACGCCGTCGATATCAGCCACGTCCGGGTGGATGTCGCGGGGCACGGCGATATCCAGGAAGAACAGGGGTTTGCCGCGACGTCGTTTAACGGCGGCGGCTACCATCTCCGGCATGATAACCGGCTCCGTGGCGCCGGTGGTGGTCAGCACCACGTCGGCGGTGACCAGGGATTCGGCCAGGGATTCCCAGGGTTTGGCATCCACCCGGCCACACTCGGCCTGGGCCGCGGGGAAGCGCTGCTTATCCGTCTCGCGTGGCGCCGTGGCGGCGGCTTCGCGCTCGGCCAGCAGGGTGGCGGCCAGTTCCTGCGCCCGTTCGCCGCTGCGATTGATAACCGTCAACTGGCCTATGTTGTGCTGCAGGAAATGGCGCGCCGCCAGGCCGCCGGTTTCGCCGGCACCTACCAGCACGGCGCGATGATCGCAAAGGTAGTCGAAGAACTTGCGGGCCAGTTCCACCGCGGCGAAGGCCACACTCACCGCGCCGCGGCTGATGCCCGTCTCGGTGCGCACGCGCTTGCCCGCGCGGAACGCGCCCTGGAAAGCACGCAGTAGTCCGGGCCCTGGTTCCTGATGGGCGCGGGCCCGACGGTAGGAATCCTTCAGTTGGGCGGTGATCTGGGGTTCGCCCAGCATCATGCTCTCGAGGCCCGCCGAGACCCGATACAAATGGCCGATGGCGTCGGCCCCCGCGAACTGGCGGGCATGCTCACCGAAGAACAGGCGCGCATCGGCGCCCACCTCGGCCAGTGCCGCGCGCAGGATCGGGCCGACTTCGTGGCCCGGTTCCAGCTCCACGTATATCTCGGTACGGTTACAGGTGGAAACGGGGATGGCGGCAACGCAGCCTTCGGCCGCGGCCAGGGCCACCATCAGGGCTATGGCGCGCTCGTCGTCCAGATGGGCGCGTTCGCGTATCTCCGTCGGGGCGTGCCGGTGGTTGATGGTCACCGCATGAAGAGTCGCCGGCTGATTCATGCGTCCTCCCCGGCCGGTGAATACGCCAGCAGTACCTCATGCCGTACCGGCGGCTCCGTGCGCTCCGTTTGCAACTGCTTGAAGTCGTGGAAGCTGGGTACGAAGTGGCGAATTACACCCATGGTCATGACCACCAGGACGAATGCGGTGACGGCCATTACGTTCATGCGACGCCCCCGCCAACCCAGGAAGCGGTAGCCCATCAGACCGGCGGCGTAGCCCAGCAGCAGGACCCACGAAACCAGGATCTTGGGGTCATAGGGGGAGAGTTGGGCCGCGGCCGCGGGACCCAGCTTGTCAGCCAGGCTGTACATCCAGAGGTGGCCCAGCACGAGTGACGCGAACAACAGGGGCACACCCAGTTCCACCGCACCCACGCTCATGCGCTCGAGCACGTCCAGTGACGGCAGGCGGCGAAAGAACAAACCGAACTGGTGCCGCCCCAGTTGCCTCGCCAGCAGCAGATACAGCACGGCATAGACAAAACTCAAAGTCAGGGCGGTGTAGGCCAGCAGCACCAGCACCGCGTGGCCGGCGAAGCCCGGGTCCTTCAGGAGGGGGCTGGGTTGGGGCAGCTCGGTGGCAAACGCACTGGCGATGAACTGCAGCAGAAAAGCCATGCCGGTGGGCAGCCAGCCCGTGTTCTTGACCCGGCGACGTCGTTCGAGGAACAGGTAGGTGGCAAGGATAGCCAGGGCCAGGGCCGACGTGAATTCCAGTTTGGAACCCATGGGCAGGCGCGAATAGGCCAGGCCCCGGGCGATCTCGGCCGCAAGGTGCAGCAGTACCACCGCCACGGCCAGGCGCGAGGCCACCCGCTGCGGGGTGGGATTGTCACTGCGGAACAGCCACAGGTAGGTGCCGAAGACCAGCAGATACAGCAGCGGCAACAGGGTGTTGGCAACGGACAGGACCATGGTCATCACGTAGCCTCCGTGGAATGAGCCGCCGCGCCTGCCAGATCGGCCAACACCAGGTCGGCCGTCTTCTCGGCTTCCTTGGCACACACGTTGACGGAAATACCCCGGTACGAACTGCCCGTCAGGTACAGTCCCCGGGTCTGCTCCAATTCGCGACCGATGCCCGCCAGCAGGGCCAGGTGCCCCGGCTCGTACTGGGCGATGGCCCGACGATGGCGGATGATGCGCACCATGTCCGGATTGCCCTTGATGCGCAGCAGCGGCCGTAGTTCGGCCATGACCAGGGTGGCCAGGGCGTTGTCGTCCAGGTCCATGACCCGGGGGTTGTCCGCGCCGCCGGTCATGGCCCGGATCAGCACCTTGCCGTCGGGCGCGCGGCCTTCGAAAATGCTGCTCGTCCACAAGGCACCCAGCAGCTCGCGCTTTTCGCGGGTGGGGATCAACACCCCGAAGCCGGCCAGATCGTGCTTCACGGCGCCGCGATCGAAACCCAGGGCTACTACCGCCATGGGGGCAAACGGGATGCGGGCCAGCAGGGCCGACACCGTGGGCAGGGATTCCTGCAGATGACCTGCCGCCGCGTGGGCGGGGG
>QNDV01000244.1 GCA_003646045.1 bacterium | reverse complement strand
GCTGTTGAAAGTGCCGCTGCCCGAGGTCGTCGATTACCACCTGCCGGCCGCGGCGTGTTTCCACAACCTGGTCATCATCAGCATCCGCAAGCGCTATCCGGGACACGCCCGCAAGGTGTGCCATGCGTTGTGGGGCACGGGCCAGATCATGTTCACCAAGAACGTGGTGGTGGTGGATGAGGACGTGGATCCCGCCAACCTGAACGACGTGCTGTGGCGGGTGACGGGCAGCCTGGATCCGGCCCGGGACGTGTTCTTCAGTGAGGGCCCGGTGGACCAGCTGGACCACGCCACCAACCTTGCCTGCTACGGCGGCAAGATGGGCATCGACGGCACGCGCAAACTGCCGGGCGAAGCCGGTTACCAGCGGGAGTGGCCCGAGCTGGTGACCATGGACCCTGCCGTGGAGGATGACATCGCGAAGAAGTGGTCCCATTTGCTGGAGCAGTTGAAGGGTCGCCCATGAGTGGTTTCCGGCGGGACATCCACGGGCGCGAGGCGGGTGTCTGGGCGGTGCACGACCCGCAGGCCCACGGTCGTGAAGTGCGGTCGATGTTCGCACGCATCAGCGGCGTCTATGATTTCATGAACCACCTGCTGAGTTTCAATCGCGACAAGGCCTGGCGATGCAACCTGGTGGCCCGTATCCGACCCGACGCGGCGCAGGTGCTGGATCTGTGCGCCGGCACCGGGGATCTGGCCCTGGCGGCGTGGGCCGGTGGCCGGGGACAGACCTGGATTGCCGCCGATTTCTGTCCCGAGATGCTGGCCGGCAGCCGCGGCAAGACCGGTGCCGACCAACTGCAACTGGCGGCGGCCGACGCCATGAACCTGCCCTTCGCCCCGGCCAGCGTGGACGCGGTGACAGTGGGTTTCGGCGCGCGCAATTTCGCGGATGTGCGCCGGGGCGTCGAGCAGATCACGAAGGTCCTGCGGCCGGGTGGGCAGTTGCTGGTGCTGGAGTTCTTCCGGGACGATCCCGCCGCCGTGGCTGAGGGGAGGGGTGTGCCGTCGGTACTGCGTTGGGGCCTGAACACCCTGATTCCCCTGATGGGGCGAATCGTGGGCCGGGATGGCGCCGCCTACCGGTATCTTCCGGGCAGCATGGGCGAGTTCCTGACGACAGACGAATTCGCCACGCTCCTGCGGGAGTATGGCTACCGCGACGTCACCACCGAGCGGCAGACCTTCGGCATCGCCCATATCGTCGCCGGGAGGCTGCCGTGAGCACTACTGGACCAGTTATCGGCGTGGGATGGACCGGAGCCAGTGGTCTGGTCTACGGTGTACGCCTGGTGGAGGTGCTGTTGGCTGCGGGCAGGAACGTGGACCTGGTGGCCTCGGTTGCGGTGGCCCAGACGGCGCCGGTGGAATTGGGCAAGTCGGTGGCGGAACTCATGGAAAGCCTGCGGGCGACGGGGTCCGGTCGACTGCGGACGTACGGGCAGGACGAGTTCACCTCGCCCCTGGCCAGCGGCTCGGCCCGGGGCGGTCCCTTCGTGATCGTGCCGTGCACCATGGGTACCGTCGGCCGCATGGTCCATGGCACCAGTGAGACACTGCTGTTGCGGGCGGCGGACGTCTGTCTCAAGGAACGGCGAGCCCTGATCGTCGTGCCCCGTGAAACGCCCATGGCCACCCACCACCTGGAGAACCTGGCCCGTCTCAGTGCTCTCGGCGCCCTGGTCATGCCGGCGGCCCCGGGATTCTATCACCGGCCCCGCAAGATCGACGATCTGGTGGATTTCATGGTGCAAAGGGTGTGTGATCACCTGGGCGTGCCGGTGGAACTGGCGCCTCGCTGGGGTAGCGGCAAGGCGGGCTAGGCCGGCGCCAGTTCTTCCTCGGTCATCAATTCAGCCATCACGTTGAGCAGCACCGAACTGTCGATGGGTTTGGCGACGTACTCGTCGGCGCCGGCTTCGAGGCAGCGCTCCCTGTCCCCCACCATGGCGTGGGCCGTCAGGGCGATCACCGGCAGGCGGTGACCGCCTGCGGCCGCTTCCTGTTCGCGCAGGCGGGTTGTAGCCTCGAGGCCGTCCATCACCGGCATCTGCACGTCCATGAGTACCAGGTCGTAGGTATTGCGTCCGATAGCCTCCAGGGCTTCCTGTCCATTGCCGACAATGGTCACGTCGTGACCATGACGTTCAAGCAGGCGTCTCACGACGGCCTGATTGATGGGATTGTCCTCGGCGACCAGGATATCCAGGCGCCTAGTGGCGCCGGCCTGCTCCTTGTTTCCGTCACTGGTATCGGTCTCACTGCGCTGACGACGATCGCGCAGGCGTTTCAGGCAGCCCAACAGTTCCTTCTGTTTGACGGGCTTGATCAGGTGGCCGTGGAGAGACGGATTCTCGATGGAGCGGGCATCGCCCATGTTGCCCAGAGTGGCCATGACGACTACCGGCAGCTTGCCGGCGGCTGTGACGATGGCCCGGGCATCCATATGGGGCACGGAGTGTTCGCAGAGTACGGTGACAAAGGGATCGCCCGCCTCCGCGGCACGGCCCAGCAGGCCCACGGCCTCGGTGGTGTGTGCGGCCTGTTCGACCCGCAGTCCCCAGGAAGTCAGGACCTCAGCCAGACGGCTGCGATGCCGGGTGCTGGAGTCGGCTACCAGTATGCGGCAGGCATCTCCGTTCTCCCGGCAATCCAGTGGTTCGCCGGCCGGTTCGTCGGCCACTATCTGCAACTTGGCCGAGAAACTGAAGGTGGCGCCGCCGTCGACGTTGTTCTCGACACTCATTTCGCCACCGAAGAGTTCAACGAGACGCGTGCAGATGGTCAGGCCCAGACCCGTCCCGCCGTGGCGTCTGGTGACCGAGGCGTCGGCCTGGGAGAAGGGTTCGAAGATCTGCTGCTGAAGTTCAGCCGATACGCCGGCCCCGGTATCGCTCACGTTGCAGCGCACCAGGGCCTGGTCACCATTGCGTTCGGCGAGTATCACCGAGACCAGCACTTCACCGCGTTCGGTGAACTTGATCGCGTTGCCCAGCAGGTTCAACAGCACCTGGTTCAGGCGATGCGAGTCGCCGTGCAGGATCGCCGGCACTGCCGGATCGACCCGGCAACTCAGGTCCAGCCCCTTCTGCTCCGCACGCAGCGCCAGGGTGCGTACGGCGTCGTCCACCAGGCTGCGGGGTTCGAAATCGTGTGGCGAGAGCTCCAGCTTCTCGGCTTCGATCTTCGAGAAGTCCAGGATGTCGTTCAGGAGTTCCAGCAGACCGTGGGCCGAGTGGCTGACCAGGTCCAGGGACTCGCTCTGCTCGGCCTGGAGTTCTGTATCGCGCACCAGATCGGTCATGGCGATGATGGCGTTCATGGGTGTGCGGATCTCATGGCTCATATTGGCCAGGAACTCGCTCTTGGCCCGGCTTGCGCCGTCGGCGGCCTCCTTGGCTGCCTCCAGTTCGCGAGTCTTGTCGGCGACCAGAACCTCCAGTTCCTCCTGCTTGCGTTGCATCAGGCGGTAACGCCAGTTCCAGACGCCCATCACCATGGCCAGGACCAGCAACATCAGCAGCATGCGGAAGGCGACGGTCTCGTGGAACGAGGGCCGGAAGTCGAATTCGATTTGTGAACCCTCGGGGCTCCAGACACCGTCCGCGTTGGCCGCCATGACCTGGAACGTGAACCGTCCCGGCGGCAGATTGGTGTAGTATGCGGTACGGCGATCGCCGGCTTCGATCCACTCGGGATCGTAGCCCTTCAGCATGTAGCGGAAGCGTACGGCACTGGGGTTGCTGAAGCTAAGACCCGTATATTCGATCTCCACATCGCGTCGTCCGGGGGGGATGTCCCCGAGATCGGCCCGGTCCAGCAGGCCACGGTTGACCCTCACCGTCTCGATTACCACCGACGGCGGCGTATTGTCCGGCTGTACCCAGGCCGCGTCGAAGAGCACGGCGCCGCCATTGGTGGCGAACCAGATGCGACCGTCGGGCATGGCCAGCACACAGGGTTGCGATCCGCCGTTGCACTCGGTGCCGGGGAAGCCGGCTTCGGGATCGTAGAGTACATGGGGGATCTTATCGATGGTGCCGTTGAGGTAGTCGTCCACGTCACTGCGGCGGATACCGTAGATGCCCTGGTTGCAGGAGATCCACAGGCGGCCGAAGACATCCTCGGCCACAGCGTAGATCGTGTTCTCCAGCAGGCCGTCCTTTTCACTCAGCAGTACCGCTTCGCCATCCTGCCAGCGCACGATGCCCAGTCCATAGGTGGCGAGCCAGACGACGCCCTCGTCGTCCTCGTGGAAGTGGATGGTGAAGAAATTCGTCATGTCCAGATTCGAAGGCACCGGCTCGAAGCCTTGGCCGTTCCACCAGGCGGGGCCGGCCTCGGTCACAGCCCACAGACGCCCGTTGTGATCCTCATCGATCCAGCGTACAACGCCGTCGGGCAGGCCGTTTTCGACGCCATAGCTGGTCAGGGTCTCACCGTCTATGAGGGTGATGCCCTCGCCCTTGGTGCCGATCCAGATGCGTCCTTCGCGGTCCTCGTGTATGGCACGGACACGTTCGTGGGCCAAACCGTCGGCTACGCCGTAGGTGCGGACATGATCGTCCTTCAATCGTCCGACACCGCGGTCGGTACCTACCCACACGCTGCCGTCGCTGGCTGCGCACAGGGCATGCACGACACTGCCCGGCAGGCCGTCCTTGACGGTGTAGAGACGGAGGTCGTCGCCGCGCTTCCGGGTCAATCCGCCGGTGTCCCCACCAAACCACAGATCACCGTTGTCGGCGCGCTCGATAACGCGCACCGAGTTGGAAGGCAGACCCTTGGAGGCATCGAGAGTGGCGAAGGGGGTGTCCCGCAGTCGGTTTACCCCGCCCACGGTGGTGCCTACCCACAGGGAGCCGTCGCGATCCTCGAACAACGTGTGGAT
>QNDV01000243.1 GCA_003646045.1 bacterium | reverse complement strand
GCTCGAATCTCGCGAACCCTGACGAGGTCACGGCGCACGCCAACGACGGCCAGGCATTTGCCCTGGGCAGTCCTTTCAACGATGGCCTGCCAAGCTCAGTCACTTCTCTCTCTTCAACACCCCTGGATGACTACCGCTTTCTGGGTAGCGCAGTAGTTTACCTGCCTGAATTCCGCTGGTCGGATGATCTACCGGTGCCTTGTTTCGCCGTTGGTGCTCCGGGCGAGAACCTGCTCTTCTCCGACTCGGGTCGGGTCTACATGTACCACCACGACAGTGAAGAGGGGATTGTGGAATCGACCCTGACGCCCGCGTCATTTACTCAGAACATGGGCACCGGTTACACTTTGGACGCCTGCGACTTCAATGGCGACGGCGCAAGTGACCTTGTTGTGGGCTGTAACCGGGCGGAATCCGGTAGCGGCGAAGTCACGATTTATCTTGGCGGACCTGATTTCGACCTTCTGCCGGATATCACGCTGACGCCCGCCGTCGAGTCCCAAACGTTCGGCAAGTACGTGGCCGGGGTGGGCGATCTCAACGGCGACGGTTTCGACGAAGTTGCCGTCTGTGACGAACTGGCAAGCAAGGCCTACGTGGTCTTTGGCCGCGAGGCGCAACAAGTGGCGGATCCGCTGGCGTTGACGGTTTCGGACGACGGTCTTGCTTACACGGGGATAACGCTCGACGCAACCGAGTGTCGATCCGCTGCCGGTGGCCATGACCTGACCGGTGACGGGCAGGCTGATCTGGTGATTGGCTCTAAGGAAGGAAACTTCGGGTGGGTCACGGTATATGCCGGCCCGCTGACGGTGGGAGAGGTGCCGCTGATCGTCAGCCGGATCAGGGGTGGCTCAAAATTCGCGTGGGATCTGGCGGTCGATGGTGATGTCAACGGTGACGGGCAGCCGGATCTGCTGATCGGGAGCACCGGTTCCAACCCTCGCGCAATCGAAGGTGACGGCCTCTACGGCATGATCGCAGCATTCATGGGCGGTTCCTTGCCGGCCAATGTGGACCTGATCACAGACCAAGTGGTCACGACAACCGACCAGTGGTTCGTCTCGCCTGCAGAATTGGATGATGACGCTCAATTCGGTTTTTCAGTCGGCTTCATGGGCGACCAGGACGGCGATGGCAGGGACGACGTATTCGTCGGTGCGCCGAAAATGGAAAACGACATGGGCCAGCCGGCAGGCAGGGTCTACGGCTTCAGCCTCGCGGCCTCCGACCTGATCACGATCACGAACCTGACGCAGACGGTCCCCGTGTACTCGACTGACCCGTCGCTGACGTTCACCGTCCAGGCGATCCACAGCGGTGGCCTGCCGCTGAAGGTGACCATGAGATCGGACGCCTTCGGGATTACGGATGTCGAGCTGATCGACAACCAGAACGGTACCTACTCGCACACGATACCCTATCCGGCCATTATGCCCGGCTTCCACGACGTGCAGTACTTCGCCGTTTCGCCGTGGGACAACACCGGCGGCGACGGATCCTTCACACTGCACGACGCCACGGTCCTGGCTGCCGACGACAACGTGATGTACAACGCGCCGGCCGACCCGGTGGGTGCCACGGGTTTAGATTATGACGGAACACCGTATTCAGCGGTCCGCTGGAATTTCGACGATGACGAGTTCAATGATCTGTTCATTGCGATCAGTGACGATGATTCGAAGCTGTATCAAGGGGACGGGATATCGGACGTCGGGATTCCACACTTCGAAGAATGGCCGAATGGAGAGTTTACCGGCGGCTCCCCCCAACCCGGCCTCCTAGGCGTAACTGTCGGCGACCTGGACAACACCGACGCCCGGACCGACCTGTTCGCCGCCCACCCAACCGAATCGCGCCTCTACCGCTGGGACGATAACACCAACAAGGTTGTCAACGTGGCGGGCGACGTCGGCCTGAGCATTTTCAACGACGCAGTTGCCGGCACCTGGGGTGATCTGGACAGCGACGGTCATCTCGACCTGTTCCTTTGCCGCGCCGAGAACTACACCGAGGATCCGCCCAACTACAATTTTCCCAAGACCACCCCGGCCAGCCTGGTGCTGACCAACACCGATGACGGTACGGGTGGCCGCGTACTGACCAGCACTCCCACCTCCGGCCTGCCGCAGAACCTCTTCAGTACGAACGCCACCTGGGGCGACTACGACCTGGACGGCGATCCCGACCTGTTCGTGGGGGCAATCTGGTCCGTCGGCGCCGGCGCCAGCAAGCTCTACCGCAACGACGGCGGCGTGCTGAGCGACCAGACATCAACGCTACTGGGTCCCGATCCGATCCTGGCGGTGGTGGCGTCCTCCTGGCACGACATGAACAACGACGCGCTGCTGGATCTGGTCGTGACCAGGCATGAGCAACAGACCCTGATCTACTTCGGATCCGGCAGCGGCTTCGGCGACGGTGCCGGCGGTCAGGGTCCGTTGTCCGTCGGTCCTGTTCACGGGTTCTCCGGCATGGCGGTCTACGACTACAACAACGATGGCAGAATGGACTATCTGGGCCTGTCCAACGATGATAGCCGGGCCTCCACGCTCTTTCTCAACGTCGATAACGGCGGAGCGCCGACCTTCGTCGAACTGGACACGGGGATCGGTCTCACCAGCCCGGGCTACGTCCATGGCGTGGTGGCAGCGGATTTCGGCGGTCCGGGTCATCAGCAGGACGGCCTTGTGGACTTGTTCCTGGGTCGCCCCACGTCGTCGCTGTCTTTCTACCTGAAGGGTGATCCGTACGATGTAACCACCGCGAGCCACCACTTCGTTGGCGTGCGCCTGATCGGCGCCCCTGGGGTGATCAACAAGCAGGCGGTGGGAGCCACGGTCCTACTGGAGGGGCCATACCACTCCCAGATCCAGCAGATCGACGGCGGCAGCGGCCGGGGTGGCCAATCAGTCGGCGAACTGGTGTTCGGCCTGGGCGCCAGCAGCAGGCCGGTGACCGCGACAATCGTCTGGCCCAACGGACAGGTCTACCAGGATGTCGCGTTGCAGGTTGACCAGTTCAACGACATCACCTACGACACGGCAACAGTCATCGAGAGTACTGTCGAAAGCAGGTACGAACTCGACTTGGACGGTCAGGCGGTGTGGATCTTCAATTGGGAGACGTTGTCGGTGACCCAGCCCACGGTGAACGCCGTCCATTTCGATTTGGTCGGTACACCTTATCCCTGCACGCCCGAGGTGGAGATACTTTCCAGTTCGACCTGGTATGCGACTGTCACCTGCACTCAGGTGGCTGCCGGGCGCTACGCGACCGAGATACGATGGCCCGGCCGCGATTGCAACCCCAAGTGCAAGATCCCGTTCGAGGTGGAGTCCGGCTCTGCCACACAGACCGATCGCAGCGAAGTCAACGAACTGTCAATCGGCATCTGTGCCGCATTCTAGGGAGGTACCGTCATGACGATCTCGAAGCGAATGATGATGACCCTGGTTACGGCCCTGTTTGCCTGCATAGCATCTGGACCGGCCGCCGCGGACTATCCCGCGGGTGTGGAGGGCCTGGTTGGTCTGCGTCCCGCCGAGGAGGGTAGTTGCATCGCCGTCTGGGTTCCGATTCCCGACGGCCAGGCGTTGGCCGGGTTTTCGTGGTACAACAATGACGGCGGTGTGGTCTTTCCCGAGGTGCTGCTCGAAAGCGGCGCCGCGGACAGCCCTGTGACTTTGGCTGGCGCGAGATCGGTGGCTACCGACGTGCAGGGAGAGTCCCTGGGCTGGAGCGGTGTGATACTGGACGAACCGGTGGCCTGCCTGAGCGAAGGACTCTACCTGCTGCTGCGGTTCCCTGAGGCGAGCGAGTATACTGCCGACGGCCCGGGTGGGGGCGCCGCGCTGGGCTACCGGACCGACGGCTTGGGCTGTCCGGGCTGGCTCAGCGCCGACGGCAGGCAATGGACGGCGTTCAGCGGTAGTTTCGGGTTCGCGATCGAGCCGGAGTTCGTGGCCGCCCCAGGAGGCGGGATCATAATGAAGGGGGCGCGGCGTGACAGGCAGGAGCAGGAAGCGCCGCGCAGGCAGCCGCTGTCGCTGATGGCGTATCCGAACCCGTTCAACCCGAGTACGACGGTGAGGTTCAACCTGCCGGATCCGGGTCGGGTGGAGATGGCGGTGTATGATCTGAGGGGTGCTCGGGTAAAGCGTCTGGCGAGTGAGGTATTCACTGCCGGGCCGCACGATGTAAGATGGCAGGGCCGGGATGACCGTGGCCGGACAGTGGCCAGTGGCGTGTATTTCGTGCTCATGAGGACGAAAGACGCTGTCATGACCAGGCGATTGGTGCTGGTTCAGTGACCGGCCAGGATCTAATCAGCGAGCGGCTAAGGAGTTGCAGCATTATGAGAAGGCATCGGTTCGCCATCCTGGTTGTCATTGCCCTTGCAGTTTGCGCCTCGGTGGCGCCTGCAGCCACCCTACGCGTGGAGAAGGACGGCAGCGGCGACTTCACGATTATCCAGGACGCAGTCAATGCCAGTTCAGCAGGTGATACGATCCTGATCGGGCAGGGGCGGTACGACGATTTCCATACGTTCGTTGCCCCGGCCTGGGAGACGGAAGTGATTGTCGATGTGAATCAGGACGATCTGACGTTCATCGGGGCGGGTCGTGACTTGACGATCATTGGGCCGGTGGAGATGTATTTGACGGGGAGTGTGCCGGAGCCAATGGCGGTAGCAACGGTCGATACGGTAACAGCCACGTTCGTGGAGATCGGGTTTGAGAACGCTCGTGATACCATCTACTGGGCCCATGGCAGATTGAAGGTCGAGGATTGTCGGTTCACGGGATATCGGAATGGTATGTATGTGTTCTGTGAGGACGGTATTGAGGTCCGGGATTCGGAGTTTTATTCGGAACTGCCGGTTCACAGGGGTATT
>QNDV01000242.1 GCA_003646045.1 bacterium | reverse complement strand
GGGACCAGCGGCGCGGGGAGGTGGTGTTCCCCGCGCCGTCAGGGGCGGCTGGCTACTATCTCAGGTTGTCCGGTACGGTCTTGCCCATTTCCTCCCAGAACTTGACCGCGCCCGGGTGCAGGGGCACCGAGGCGCCGTCGAACGCGTTCTCGAGAGTCATGGTCTTGAAGGTCTTCTTGGCGTCGGTCATGGCCTTCATGCCGTCCTTGCTCCACAGGGTCTTCATCACGCCGTAGACAATGTCTGCCGGGACTTCCGCATTGGCACACAGGAAGGTGGCGTCCTGGAAAGACGAGCAGGCGGCCATGCCTTCGGCGTAGGTGCCTGCGGGAATCTCCATGGGGATGTACGAGAACGCGTCGTAGAAGCCTGTGGACATGGCCTCTTCGCCCACGTTGATCAGGGCGATATCGATTTGTACCGCGGCTTCGATGATGGCGCGGTTGGGGTAGCCCACCAGTACCCAGAAGGCGTCGATCTTGCCGTCCTTGAAGGCACTGGCCGCGGCGCTGTAGCCCAGGAACTGGGGTTTGAATTCGTCCCAGACACCGATGTGGCGGAAAAAGCGCTCGGCGCTGGCGGCGGCACCGCTGCCGGCGTTGCCCACGGCCACCCGCTTGCCCTTGAGATCGGAAGCCGTCTTGTAGTCGCTGTCCGCCCGTACCACCAGTTGCGCCGGTGCACCGTAAAGAAAGCCCATGGCCCGCAGTCCGTCATATTTGTGGTCGTCCTTGGGCAGCAGTCCACCCCGGCCGAGGGACGAGTCCACCGCGTAGCACAGGCCGAAGTTGCTTTCGCCCCGGCTGACCCGTTTGACGTTTTCCACCGAGCCGCCTGATCCCACGGCCGAAATCTTGACTCCATCCAGATTCTTGGGCACGTAGACGGACATGGCGTTGGCAAAGGTGTTGAACGTGCCGCCGGTGGGGCCGCCACCTACCTTGGCCTTGTATGCCTTGGCCGCCAGTGCTCCGGCGGGGACGAGTACGAGGGAGACAAGGCAGACGATCACCAGGCATCTGGTCAGGATCTGTTTCATGGGGTACTCCTTGGCGGGGGGCGTAATATTCCGAGTCCAGAGGGCCAGACTAGGCGTTGATCAATATGGATGTCAATAGTTCATTGGTTGCAAAGCATTGCAAAAGAAGAGGATGGGACGGTGATGCTGATTCCCGTTGTCTTCGCTGCTTACGGTTGCCATAGCCGACGGGATGGGTGATAACAGAAAGACTCGTTGTCCGGTATTGGGACCCATGTCCCCAGGAGATACCTGTTGAGCCACGAACGTACCATCCTGCATGTGGACATGGACGCCTTCTACGCCTCGGTGGAAGTGCTGGATGATCCCTCTCTGGCCGGCCGACCGGTGATCGTCGGGGGCACACCCGAGGGCCGGGGTGTGGTGGCCGCTGCCAGCTACGAAGCCCGTGGATTCGGCGTGCACAGCGCCATGAGCGCGGCCCGGGCCCGCCGACTGTGTCCCGATGGGGTATTCCTGCGTGGACGCATGGAGCGCTACCACGAGATCAGCGCAGGGATCGGTGCCATATTCCGCGACTTCACACCCCTGGTGGAGCCCCTTTCCATCGACGAAGCCTTCCTGGATGTGGGGGGATGTCTGCGGCTCTTCGGTGATGGTGAGACAATTGGTCGGCTCATCAAGGACCGCATCGGCGATGAAGTGGGGTTGATTGCCTCGGTGGGGGTTGCGCCCAACAAGTTCCTGGCCAAGCTGGCCAGCGATCTGGAGAAGCCCGACGGTTTCGTGGTCATAGGCTCCCACGAGATCCAACAGCGTCTCGATCCCCTGCCGGTAAACAGGATCTGGGGCGTGGGGCGTGTTTTTGCCGGTGAGTTGAACAGATTGGGAATAAATACGATAGCCGACCTGCGCAACTTCCGGCGCCAGGATCTGGTGAACCGCTGGGGGGATCACGCGAGACATATTCTGGCCTTGGCCGAAGGGCGCGACGAACGGCCGGTGGTGCCCGATCACGCGGCCAAGTCCATCGGCAACGAGACCACTTTTCGCCATGATATCGCCGCGGCGGATCTGCTGCAGGAAATACTCGACGCCCTGGTGGACAAGGTGGCCCATCGACTACGGAGCCAGGGGTTGGTGGCGCGTACGGTCACCCTCAAGGCCCGTTTTGCCGATTTCTCCACGCCGACGCGCTCCGAAACCCTCACCGAGCCCACCGACCAGACGGTATTGCTGCGCGAAGTGGGGCACCGATTGCTCACGGAGCGCCTGGACCGCGGGCAACGTCCCCTGCGACTGCTGGGCTTCACTGTTTCCCAACTCGAGCTGGCGGGTGCGGGCCAGGGAGAGCTCTTCGTGGACCAGGATCGTCACAGGCAGCAGACCCTGGACCGTCTCGTGGACAGTGTCCACCACCGTTTCGGGGCCAAACTGGGTCGCGGGTTACGCCGGAGCGGGGAAGAGCCAGAGTCGGATTAAAGGACTACTTAGCCGGGACGATAGATATAGTCGTAGAGGAGAATACAGGGCACGCGAGTGCCCCTGCCTGTTTGTCCCGGGAGAGAGTCCATGTCCGTAGATCGCGTCAAGGCACGGATCATGAGCGTCATGAAGAACCTGCCGCCCTTGCCCGCGGTTACCCGCCAACTACTGCAAGTGATGCGCAGCGAGGATTCCAGTGCCGCCGATGTGGCCAAGGTCCTTTCCAGCGATCAGGCCCTGGCGGGCAAGGTGCTCAAGCTGGCAAACAGTTCCTTCTACGGAGTACCCAGCGAAGTGACCACCATCAGCCGCGCCGTGGTGATCATGGGCTTCACTGGCATCCGTAACATGGCCCTGGGTCTGGGTACGACCGAGGCACTGCGGGATCTCGAAGGCGAAATGGACATGAAATCCTTCTGGTCCCACGCCTTGGCCACCGCGGCGGCGGCCCAGGTACTGGCGCCTCATATTTCGCGGCGGGTTGATCCCGAGGAGGCTTTCCTGGCCGGCCTGATGCACGACATCGGGGCGTACGTCCTGGCGGCCGCCGTGCCCAAGGAGTACGCAGCGGTCATGGAGAACACCGGAGGCAATCGCCTGCAGCGCGAGAAGGAAGCCGTGGGCTACACCCACGCCCAGATCGGCCAGGGGCTGCTCAAGTACTGGGAACTGCCTGAGCCCTTCTGTGACGTGGCCCGCTATCATCACGACATGGACAAGGCCACCGGCGCAGAGCAACCCCTGACCAATCTCGTCGCCCTGGCCGACGTCCTGGCTTGTGTCCATGCGGGCGATTTCGAGTCGCCCGCTTCCGAGGCCGACCTGGTCCGGCTCATGAAGGCGGCCGGCCTGACCATCGACAACCTGAAACTGGCCATGCAGGGGATGGAACAGAAGATCGATGAGACGCAGGACTTCATGCAGATCTCCGGTACAGGCCGTGCCCGGTTGCTGGCCAGCGTCGAGACCGGTGCCAAGTGTGTGGTTGTGACCACCGACGACCAGCGCCGTGACTGGACCAGCGCCCTGCTGGGACAGTTCGGCTACGAGATTTTCGGTATGGAACAGTTCTTCAACCAGGTTGCCGGATGCCAGGACGTGCGCCTGGTCATGGTGGACCCCCAGACCCTGACCAGGGACCAGATCGGGCGCCTGCTGCCCTTCCTGGACGGTCAGGCCGCCGATGTGTGCGTGTTGCTGGATGACGAGGCGGCGCCACCGGAAATCCTCGAACCGTATCCCCGGTTGGGTTTCATCTTCACGCGGTTCCAGTTGAATGAAGTGCTGGAGTCGGCAAAGGTCTGATCAGCGGTAGCTTCCGTGCCCCCCTCCAAACTGCGCCCCAATCGATCCGTACTTGATCGGCGGGAGCAATTTTGCCATGCTCGGCCCCCGGGTGGAACAGCCAAGGAGAGCACGGTGGATTATCTGCTTATAGGATTCGGTAGTGGCCTGCTCATGGCAGGAGTGGCTTTCGGTGTATGGCGCCTGGCCCGCCGCAGGGGTGGCGGGCGATCCGCCCCGGTCCATGTCTCCCATGAGAGTTTCATCACCAGTATGCAGGCCGTGGGCGAACTGAGCGTCTTCAGGATCATGACCAAGGAAGTGATAACCGCCAGCGACCACTGGTTCGGCGAGTTCGGCCAGAAGTACCTCAACTGGCTGCTGTCCAGCCAGCGCATCACCCTGGTCATCGAGTTCGACGTGGATTTTCGCTACGACCTGACCGACCCCGCCTTCGCGGTGGAACGCCGGGGTGAAGGCAGTTTCAAGGTGACCCTGCCGCCCTGCCGCCACGACGTGCTGATCCGTGACATGCGCATCCACAGCGAGGACCGGACCGAGTTGCTGCCCTGGCTGATGCCAGATCTGCTGGGTCGGTTCTTCACGGGCGGATTCAGCGTCGAGCCCAAGAACAAGCTCATCACCGAGACCAGGGACCAGGCCAGCCGTTTCGCCGGCGACCTGGTGGGTCGTACCACCGGCGAGGCCCAGGAAAGTGCGGCGCGGACCCTGACCATGCTGGCCCAGGGGTTGGGCGCCTGGCGAGTGGATTTCGAATTCGTACCTGGCGAGGGTTTTCATCCCCTGGTCGATACATCGCGGTTGGAGCGCAATCTGCCGGACCCGGGTCGGGGTTCTGAAGGGCCGGTGGCGTCATGAGGCGTACAGTGGTCGGCGTCATGGGGGGCTCCCTGGGTGACGAACGGACCCTGGCCCAGGCCCACGAACTGGGCCGGCGCATCGCCGAGGCCGGCTGGGTCCTGTTGTCCGGAGGCCGAGCCAGCGGCGTGATGCAGGCGTCGGTAACGGGAGCCAGGGAAGCGGGCGGCTTGACCGTGGGCGTGCTCTTTGACACTGACCGCAACGCGGCGGCTGAAGGCTTGGATATCGTCATCCCAACCGGCATGGGCTCGGCCCGCAACGCCATAAATG